>CAYUNQ010000134.1:0-6850 GCA_964446185.1 uncultured Marinobacter sp.
ATATCTCCCGGGCGCATCACCACCCTGCATGTGCTGGAAGAACCGGTAACGGATAGACTCCGGCGACTGATGCTCATGGAACTGTCGGTGCGCCGGCTCGTCTTCGGCCAGTACGGGCCGGATAACCACCCGTCGTCCTGATTTGGGCAACACAATCCATTCTTCCAGCTCTTTCGGATAGGGCTGGATAATCGGCTTGCCCGGATTGCTGTCCAGGTCAATGGCAATGTTCACTGCCACTGCGCCCTTTTCATTGAACAGCAGCGGAGAAATCTCCAGCCCGCGGATCTCGGGGATATCAATGACAATCTGGGACAGTTTCACCAGAGTCTCCGACACCGCCCGGATATCTTCTTCCGGCCTCAGGCTATGCTCTTTCAGCAGCTTGTACATGTATGTGCGCCGCAACAGTTCCCGGGCCAGCACCATGTTCAACGGCGGCAGGGCGATCTGCCGGTCGGTCATGATATTCACCTGGGCACCGGCGGCACCACAGACCACCAGCGGCCCGAAGACGTCATCCCGGGTTATGCCCACGCTAAACTCAATCCCACCAACGTGCTGATAAGAGTGCTGCACGGCGAAGCCCAGAAAGCCACTGTCCGGGAAATGCTCCTGATACTCTTCGATCAGGAAACGACAGGCATCGATAATGGCCTGCTCGGTAGTGAGCTTCTTCATCGTTCCCTTGTACCGGCGCTGAGTGGGGCTCAGGTCCAGGAACGGATAACACACTTGCTCATGAATAACGGTTACGTCAATCGGGCGCCGTTCAACGGAGAACATCTCAAGCACTTCGTCCACATCGTCACAGTATATGGTGTCGATGGTATACACGCCGTAATCACGAATAACCCGGCGGGCTTCCCGGTTAGACAAATGCTTGCGACCGTCCCGCAAGGCCTTGGTCACCAGAGCCCGCGTATTGGCCCGGTCGGCAAAGTGGTCGGTGAACGACTCCGGGGTTTCTGTCAGCAGCCGCTGCACCCGCTGATGCTTTACGTGCTGCATAAAGGCCATCACGGCTTTTTCCGGGTTAAAGAACGACGGCAACCCGGCCCGATAAAACTCCTCCCGGGAGTCCATAACGGTGCTCTGGCCCAGCCAGCAGGTGAAGATATTCAGGCGGGTGCCCTTGGACGCCTGCACCACTGCATCAGCAATCCGCAGACTGTCCTGAACCAATGTCGGGGCGTACATTACCAGCACGTTGGCCACATTCGGATCCTTGGCCAGAATCTTGATGGCCTGGGCATAAAGCTCTGGTGAAGCATCGTAGTTAAGGTCGATGGGGTTTTTACGGGTCCAGTATGGGGGCAGCAGCTCAGCCAGGGCATCAACACTGCTCTCCGACAACTCCGCCAGTTCGCCACCCAGATCCGCCAGCCGGTCCACCGCCAGCACCCCCGGCCCCACGCCGTTACCCATAATAGCCAGAGACTCCCGGCGCAACGGCCGCATGCGGGTCAGGGTTTCCAGGGCATCGAACATCTGGCCCAGGCCATCGACCCGCAACACCCCCGCTCGCTGGAGCATGGCATCGTAGATCGGATCTGTGCGGCGGATACCCGCCGGAAGTTGGTGAGAAAACCACTCAGACTCCTGCACACGGCCGGATTTAACCGCAATTACCGGCTTGGTGCGAGAAGCCACCCGCACCGCAGACATAAACCGGCTGGGGTTCGGAATACTTTCAATGTGCAGCAGTATGGCGCGGGTCTGGGTGTCCTGGGCCAGGTAGTCGATCAGGTCATCGTGATCGATATCCATGCCATCACCCAGCGTCAGAAAGTAGGAAAAGCCCACGCCCCGGGCGAAGGCCCAATCCAGAACCGAACTGGCAATCGTGCCGGACTGCCCCACAAAGGCCACCCGTCCGGGGATCGCCCCCATATGGGCGTAGGTGGCGTTCAGATGGCGCGCCGGCACCATCAGCCCGATCGTATTGGGTCCAAGTACCCGGATACCGGTTTCCCGGGCGGCATCACGCACCGAATACATCAACGGCTGCCCGGTTTTGCTGTGCGTCCGGGACATACCGCCGGTCATCACAATGGCTGTGCGTACCCCAAACTCGCCCAGCTTGCGGACCATCTTGGGCACGGTATTCGGGGGTGTACAGATAATGGCCAGGTCCGGACTAAACTCAAGCTTTGAAATCCGCTGCACACACGGCACCCCGTGCACGTTTTCATACTCGCTCTGGTTAACCACCACCAACTGGCCGGGAAAACCGCCACCCAGCAGGTTACGCAGTACCATACCACCCAGGTTGTCTGCCCGTTCGGATGCACCGATCACAACGATGGACTCAGGGTTAAACAGGCTTTCCAGATGGCGGGTACTCAAAGTGACTCTCCCAGGGGCTAACAGGCTAAGGATTCGAAAAACTCAGTAATACAAGGTGCTTATCAGTGTATACCTTATATTAGATGGGGATTTCCTGATGTAAATCGATATCACACCCCTTAGACCAAAGAAATACGACATACTTCGGGTATCCCTGATAACATTGAGTCAATAAGAAGCAGACTCAGGCACAGACAGCGCGTATGACCACGGCGATTTTTTCCCACGATGACTGCATGAAGCACAATATGGGCCCGGAGCATCCGGAAAGCCCCGAGCGCATTTCAAGCATTCTGGCATACCTTGCAGACACGGATCTGCAGCAGGAGCTCGACTGGGTAAGGCCAGAGCAGATTACCCGCGACCAACTGCTGACTGTGCATCCGGAAAGCTACCTGCACCAACTTGACCTGATGCAACCCACCCGGGGGCGCGTATTCACCGACCCCGACACCGCCATGATGCCAGACACGCTGCACGCTGCACGCCTGGCCGCTGGCGGTAATGTCCAGGCCGTGGATATGGTCATGAGCAGCCAGGTAACCAATGCCTTCGTCTGTGCCCGCCCACCGGGGCACCACGCCGAACGCACAAAATCCATGGGCTTCTGCTTCTACAACAACATCGCTCTCGCCGCCATGCGCGCGCTCACCTTTCACCACCTTAGCCGGGTTGCGATCATCGATTTCGATGTACACCAGGGTAACGGCACGGTGGATATTGTCGGTGGTGACGAGCGCATTCTGATGTGTTCCAGCTTCCAGCACCCCTTCTACCCTCATTCCCACGTGCACCGCCAAGCGGACAACATTGTAAACGCCCCGATTGAGGCCAACTGCGGCTCCACCGAGTACCGCAAAATTGTAGAAGCCGCCTGGCTGAAAAAGCTGCAGGATTTCCGTCCCCAACTGGTGCTGATCTCTGCCGGTTTCGACGGCCACAAGAAAGACCCCATGGGTGAGCTGAACCTGGAAACCGAAGACTACCGCTGGCTCACCGAAATGCTGGTAAGCGTGGCCCATGACCACGCCAACGACCGGATCATCTCCACGCTGGAAGGCGGCTACCACCTGAAGGCTCTGGCCGAGAGTGTAGCGGCTCACCTGGAAGTGCTGAACGCAGTTTACTGACCCTGTGTCAGAACAGGCTGATCAATAGCCGGCACCTTCTGATATAATCCGCACAATTTTGGCTGCCTTGCGGATATTTCCATGACCAGAGAACTGACCATCACCCGCCCGGACGACTGGCACCTGCACGTAAGAGACGGGGCTGTTCTGAACAGCGTGGTTCCCGCTACAGCTGCCTGTTTCGGCCGCGCCATCATCATGCCGAACCTGGTACCACCGGTAACCGATGCCACCATGGCCATGGCCTACCGCGAGCGCATCCTTGCAGCCGCAGCCGATACCGGCTTCGAGCCGCTGATGACCCTGTATCTCACTGAAAGCACCACCCCGGAAACCATCCGTGAGGCAAAAGCCGCCGGCGTGGTTGCCGCCAAACTCTACCCCGCCGGGGCGACCACCAACTCCGCCTCCGGTGTAACCGATATTCGCAACATCTACCCGGTGCTGGAGGCTATGGCCGACTGTGGCATGTTGCTGCTGGTTCACGGCGAGGTAACAGATGCCGAGATCGACATATTTGACCGGGAAAAAGTGTTCCTGGAGCAGGTGCTGGCCCCCACCCTTGAGGCTTTCCCGGCCCTGAAAGCAGTTCTGGAACATATCACAACCGCAGATTCGGCGCAGTTCGTCCGCGCCCACACCGGTGGAAACCTGGCTGCAACACTGACGCCCCAGCACCTGATGTACAACCGAAATCACATGCTGGTAGGCGGTGTGCGCCCTCATCTTTACTGCCTGCCCATTCTGAAGCGAAACGTTCACCAACGTGCTCTTCGGGATGCCGTAGCCAGTGGTGACCCCAGATTCTTCCTGGGCACAGACTCAGCCCCCCATGCCAAAGACAAGAAAGAAGCCGCCTGCGGCTGTGCCGGCTGCTACTCGGCCTATGGCGCCATCGGCTTGTATGCAGATGTCTTTGAAGAGCTGGGCATTCTCGACAAGCTGGAAGCCTTTGCCAGCTTCAACGGCGCAGACTTTTATGGTCTGCCCCGGAACACCGACACCGTTACCCTGGTGCGAGACCCCTGGACCATGCCTGAACAGCTGCCCCTGGCAGACGGCCACATCGTGCCATTGAAAGCCGGTGAAACCGTAAACTGGCGCATAGCGTAATACCCCATACATTCATAAACGCGAACATCGGAGTTCGAGTGTCAGACGAAAACAAAGCGCCACACCCCATGTCCCAACGCTTCCGCGGTTTTTTACCGGTGGTTGTGGACGTTGAAACCGCCGGCTTTAACCCGGAGCGGGACGCCCTGCTGGAAATTGCCGCCGTCCTGCTCAACATGGACGAAGACGGCTGGCTGAGCCGGGGTGAGACCTACGTTCAGCAAATTGACCCATTTGAGGGAGCCAACCTGGAACAGTCCGCCCTGGACTTCACCGGCATTGACCCCTGGGACCCGGAACGAGAAGCCGTGCCGGAGCGGGAAGGGCTGAGCGAGATCTTCTCCCCCATTCGCAGGGCCGTAAAAGCCCAGGACTGCAAGCGGGCAGTGCTGGTAGGCCACAACGCCACCTTCGACCACAACTTTGTGTTTGCAGCGACCATGCGGGCGGATATCAAGCGCAACCCCTTCCATCCGTTTTCCACCTTCGATACCGCCACCCTGGCTGGCCTGGCCTACGGCCACACCGTGCTGGCGCAGGCCTGTAAAATTGCAGGCATCCCGTTCAGCAACAAGGAAGCCCATTCCGCCGCCTACGATGCAGAGAAAACCGCAGACCTGTTCTGTGGCATCGTAAATCGCTGGAAAGAACTGGGCGGGTTTCCGCCGCCGCTGTTCGAGCCGGAAGACACGCCGAACAGCTGATCACCCGAAACGAAAAAACCCGCCGAGGCGGGTTTTTTCATGGCCGGAACAGCGCTTACCAGTGCACGCCCCGCATGATCGCGGCAAAGGCCACCTGCTCGGTGGATACCTTCGGCTTCTCCCCGGAATTGCTGCCTGCTGCGGCGGGCGAGTCCGGGAACATCCGGTAACCGGTGTTCATGATGATCTCGCCCATTTTCGGAGTCAGAGAATGCAGCACCGAAGCAAACACACCCAGACGAGTAGCAATGCGCTTGGGCCGGTAAACAATGGCATCTGCCACCATCTGCGCGGCTTCGTCAGGCGTCAGCGTGGGGACCGAATCGTAGATCTTGGTCGGCGCAATCATCGGCGTTTTCACCAGCGGCATATTGATGGTGGTGAAGGTGACGTTGCGGTCTGACCACTCGGCTGCCGCACAGCGGCTGAAGGCATCCAGCGCAGACTTCGACGCCACGTAGGCGGAGAAGCGGGGCGCGTTGGTCAGCACACCGATAGAAGAGATATTCACCACGTGCCCGCGACGGCGCTCCAGCATGCCCGGTGCGAAGCCCATGATCAGGCGCACAGATCCGAAATAGTTCAGCTGCATGGTACGCTCGAAATCGTGGAAGCGGTCAAACGACAACGCCAGTGAGCGACGGATAGAACGACCGGCGTTGTTCACCAGCACGTCCACCTGGCCGTGGTTATCCAGCACGGTTTTCACAAAGCGGTCGCAGTCTTCCATATCGGAAAAATCACACTGGTAGGCATGGACGCTACCACCCCGGGCTTCCAGTTGCGCGGCCACTTCGTCCAGGGTTTCCTTGGTACGGGCACCAATCACCAGGATAGCGCCAGCGTCTGCCAGCTTCTCCGCGGTGGCCAGGCCAATACCGGAGGTTGCGCCTGTCACCACACACACCTTGCCTTCCACCGTACCTTTCAGGGTGCGATCCTTGAACAGGTCCGGGTCCAGGTGGCGCTCCCAGTAGTCCCAGATGACCGGGGCGTAATCCGGCAGGCGCGGCACTTCAATACCGGAACCCTTCAGCACACGCTCCAGTTCACGGGTGTCAAAACGGGTCGGGTAATTGATAAACGACATCACCGACGCCGGAATGCCCAGGTCTTCCAGCACTGCACCGGTAATGCGTTTCACCGGAGGCAGGTTCTTGATGCTCTGGCGAATGAACGGCGGAATAAAGCCGAACATGCGGGAGTCGATGCGCATGCCCATACGCGGGGCGTGGCCGGCTTCGCAGAAGATATTAAGAATCTCGCCTACTTTGTACGGATCGGAATCCACCAGGTGGAAGCAGTTGCCGTCTTCACCATCAACGTGGGCGATGTGGTCGAGGGCACTCACCACAAAATCCACTGGCACAATATTCAGGCGGCCGCCTTCAATGCCGATGGTCGGCACCCATTGTGGCAGCGCGTGGCGGATCTTCTGGATCATTTTGAAGAAGTAGTAAGGGCCGTCGACCTTGTCCATTTCGCCAGTTTTGGAGTGACCGACCACCATGCCGGGGCGGTAGATGCGGAACGGCACCTTGCACTCTTCCCGCA
>CAYUNQ010000135.1:0-4277 GCA_964446185.1 uncultured Marinobacter sp.
TCCACCGGAATGTCCTGCTCCTGGCCATCGCGGATCACCCGGGCGGTCTTCGCCCGCAGGTCCAGCAACCGGCGCACCGCCTCCGAGGTCTTGCCCTTGGCCCGCAGCTCAAGCGCCTGGCCCAGGTTGATCAGGCCGATAATCATCGCCGAGGCCTCAAAATACACATGTCGCGCCATCTCCGGCAGCGCCTCCGGCGCACTGGCCACCACCATTGAATAGAGCCAGGCGGTACCGGTACCCAGGGCAATCAGCGTGTCCATATTGGCGTTATGGTGTTTGAACGCCTTCCAGGCGCTGATGTAGAAATGCCCGCCAGTGGCGATCATCACGCCGAGGGTGAGCACGCCCAGATTGATCCACGTAAGCTGATTGGCCTCGGTCACCATCATCGACCCGAAGCCCATGCCCCAGATCATCAGCCCAAGGCCCAGCCCCAGACTGATGGCCATTTTCACCAGCAGCACCTTGTACTGCTTCTTGTCCTCTTCCTGCTTGCGATCGTCTGCCGCATCCGCGTCTTCAATCACCCGGGCGCCATAACCGGCGCTCTCCACCGCATTAACCAGCGCCTGCGAATCCACATCGCCAGTGGCGGTGGCGGTATTGTCCGCCAGGTTCATATGGGCATGGGTTACCCCGGGCACCGACATCAGGGCTTTCTCGATGGAATTCACACAAGACGCACAAGTCGCCCCGGTCACCGCCAACAGCACCGTATCGCCATTGGCGCCTGCGTTCGCTTCGGTCGCAGCCTTGGCTGCCGGCTCACCCGGTTCGCTCACTGCGTCCTGTGCCCTGCTGCTGCAACAGGACGCTGCCTTCTTCGACGCACAACAGCTGCCGGACTCCGGCTCGGCAATGGCCTCTGCCGGATACCCGGCCTCCGTCACAACCCGCGCCGCCTCGGCAACATCCACACCCTCAGGCAAGGCCACCGTCTGTGCCTCGAGATTCACCTCAACCCGCTCGGTACTGCCGGCCAATGGCTCCAGGGCATTGCGAATCTTCTTCGCACACCCCTGACAAGACGCCCCGGAAATCGACAGAACCGTTTTCAGAACCGGTGCTTCACTCATCACTCGTTACTCCCACAGCAAGACCCCGCAGAAGGATCATCCCAATGCTCAATCAACCGACAAATCGTATGCCCGTCCGGCGTGCCATCCGGCATCTCCTGCCAGGCCGACAACGCCGACACCATCCGCTTGCGCAACAACTGCAACTCCGCAATCTCCCGCTCAACCTCCGCCAGCCGCTGGGTAAACACATCCCGCACCATCGGGCAGGGCGAATGATGATCATCCGCCTGCTCCAGAATCTGCCGGATCTCCGGCAACGAGAAACCCAGTTGCCGCGCCTTCCGGGCAAACCGCAACCGCCGCAAATCCTCGGCATCATAAAGCTGGTAGTTGTTATCCGGATTCCGCACCGGGCGCAGCAGCCCTTCCCGGGTGTAGAACCGGACAGTATCCGGGTTAACCCCGGCGGCGTTGGCGATTTCTTTGACTTTCATAAGCAACGTCCAGCGTTCAGAAACAGGGTTTTGAATCCACGAATCAAGTCAGCGGAGTGCTGGTGCGGGGGTAGCCCTTCCGAAAATGTTCGTAGCCATGGATGGCGGAGACAAGCGTACAGGGATGTACTGGCAGCGGTTTTCGGAAGGGCTACCCCCGTGCCAGCACGGCAAACTCGCTACGTTGAAGGATAGACTAAAACCTGTGACCAACTCACAGGTCAAAGGTTTTCAGGAAGAGGAGTTTTTAGAGCGAAGAAACACACCACAGGACTTGCACTGATCCGGCGCCATCAGCTTCGCCTGCCAGCCGATCTTCTCGCCACAGGCCGGACACCGAAGCCGAAGCTGAAGCACAACAATCGGCGCCACCAGCAACGCCAGCAACACCCCCAGAGATCCCCAGTCATCGCCGGACGAAATCCCCAGCTGACTGCCGAACACCAGCACCACAATCAGCGCCACAAACGCGAAGACAAAATAATTACGATTCCACCGCTCCCAGCGGCGAAGCTTCGCATCCTGCTCCGGAGTCAGATACCTGGCAGACATAACAACCACCCGAAAAGAATTTACCGGAAGTTTGCAGCCAGCGGCAGGCAATTACAATCGGGAAATGGCCGGCGTACGGGCGAACGCCGTTTCCATCACCATGGAACTCTCAAGTTCCTCCGGCGGCACCGGATGATTGATCAGAAAACCCTGGGCCAGGTTACAGTGATGCCGGCGCAGGAAATTCAGCTGGTCCCGGGTCTCCACACCCTCCGCCACTACCCGTATCCCCAGGTTGTGCGCCAGGTTGATCACCGCCCGGGTAATCACCGCATCATCGTGGCGGCTGGTCACCTCGGTGATAAACGACCGGTCAATCTTCAGCATATCCACCGGGAAATCCCGCAGATAGCCGAGAGAGGAATAGCCCACCCCGAAATCATCAATGGTCAGGTGCACACCCAGCTGGTGCAACTGGCGAAGCTGATTGAGGTTGTGCTCGATATTCTGGATGAATATCTCCTCGGTCAGTTCCACCTCCAGCATCGCCGGGTCCACCTGCTCGGCCAGCAGGGTGTCCCGGATATGGGCCACCAGCGACTCATCGTCCAGCTCCCGGCCAGACAGGTTCACGGCAATCCGCAGATGCTCGCAGGGCGTGCCTTTCCAGCGCGCCAGCTGGCGGCAAGCCGCCAGGACCACCCAGCGCCCGATCTCGGTAATTCGGCCGCTTTCTTCGGCCAGGGGAATGAATTCACAAGGGGCCAGCAAACCCCGACGGGGATGCTGCCAGCGAATCAGCGCCTCCACGCTGGTCACCTCGTTGATGTCCAGGTCGAGCTGGGGCTGGTAATACAGAATGAACTCATCGTTGGCCAGGGCCTGGCTCAGATCCTTGTCCAGTTCCAGCCGCATCAGCTCCCGCTCCTGCATGCCTTCCATATAGAACTGGTAGGTATTGCGGCCCTGCTCCTTGGCGCGGTACAGGGCAATATCGGCATTGCGCAGCAGGGTGTCGGCATCCAGGCCGCTCTGGGGATACAAGGCCACGCCCATGGTGGCGGTAATGCTGTGCTCGCCGCCCTGAACCTCAAAAGGTTCGTTGAAACACTGGCTGATCTGTCCGAGCAGGTGAATGACCTCATCAATATCATCCACCTGCTGCTGACAGACCATGAACTCATCGCCGCCGGCATAAGCCACCAGCACCAGTTCATCGCTGAGCTGGTCCAGCCGTTCAGACACGGCAATCAGCAGTTCATCGCCGAACTGGTGGCCGAGGGAGTCGTTGAGCATCTGGAAGCGGTCAAGGTCGAGCAGAATCAGGGCGGCCTGGCGCATCTGCCGGTCAGCGATGCTGAGGGTGTAAGCCAGGTCGTCCATAAAGAAGCGGCGGTTGGCCAGGCCGGTGAGGGTGTCGGTGGACTCCAGTCGTTCCAGGTCTTTCTGCACGGCCTTGCGCTGGTCGATCTCCCGCTCCAGCTCTTTGCGGGTTTTCAGCAGGGCCTGGTTGCGCCGGAGGATGGCCTGAACCAGCACCGTGGTCAGGCTGGTGAGTAGCCCGAGCAGAAACAGGCTGCCGAAGATAATCTGAACTTGACGGCTGTCTTCCTCGATCAGCCCGCTGCGCAGCCAGAACCCGACGGCGAGGAAAACCATCAGGATCACGACAGGGAACGCGGGGCTCATCAGAGCACGCACGATCGGTTTTATGGCGGTGTCATTGCCCGGCATACTTCTCAACCACATGGCTCGGTCAATCTTATGATTATTATGGGAGCACGGAGCAGCCCCCAAAGGGGATGCGGATACAATCGCTACAGGCTAGGTTATGTCAGGCTGGGCGAACGGGTAACAGTTGTTCGCCCAAACTGTGACAGGCCTCTTGATTCGAGCGGGAATCAGCGGCCAGATGCGGGTGTGGCAAGGCCCAGTTTCGGAATTTCCTGCTTCGGGCAGCGATCCATCACCACCTTAAGCCCTGCCGCTTCGGCCCGGGCAGCGCCGGCTTCGTTGATCACGCCAATCTGCAGCCAGAGCACCGGGATGTTCTGTTCGATGGCCTGGTCGATCACTGCATCGGTGCGCTCGGGCGCCAGGAACAGGTCTGCCATGTCGACGGGCTCGGGCAAGGAGGCCAGGTCGGCATACACGGTCTCGCCGAGAATTTCCTGGCCGGCCAGTCTCGGATTCACCGGAATCACCCGGTAACCGTGGCCTTGCAGGTTTTCCATCACCTCATGGGAGGGGCGGTTGGTTTTCTCGCTGG
>CAYUNQ010000135.1:4287-6742 GCA_964446185.1 uncultured Marinobacter sp.
GGTGCGCACGTTCTCGAGAATTTCGCGAATCTGTTCAGGGCTGTTACGGGACATTCAGAGTTCCTTGTGGGTTTCGCGACGGGCTTCAAGACAAACAGAAACCGACTCCGCATAGCGTAGCGCATGGGGCTTGTCGATCTCGACGCTGGCCCAGTTTACCGCCTTGTGTTCCATGACAATCGCCAGCACTTCGTGGGTCAGTCGTTCCAGCAGGGCAAACCGGTTGCCGTCGACATGGTGGATGATCTGCTTGGTGATGGTGCGGTAATTGAGCGCGGCGGAGATCTCGTTTTGTTCGATGGCTTCGGAGGCATCGTAGGTCAGGCAAACGTTGATCACCACATCCTGCTGGTTGCTGATCTCTTCATCCTTGATGCCGATGTAGGCGCGCAGCAGCAGGTTTTTGATCCGTACGCGGGCCAGGTGGTTGCCGGTTACGTTTTCCATGGGGGCTCCTGTCGAACGTAAAGTCAGCGGTTACTGCTGATCAGGTTCAGAAACTCGCTGCGGGTGGCCTGGGATTTGCGGAACTGCCCCAGCATCATTGAGGTCTTCATCCGGGAGTTCTGCTTCTCGACACCGCGCATCATCATGCACATGTGCTGGGCTTCGATCACCACCGCCACGCCCTTGGCGCCGGTGACGCTTTCCACCGCTTCGGCGATCTGTCGGGTCAGGTTTTCCTGGATCTGCAGCCGGCGGGCGTACATATCCACAATGCGGGCGAACTTCGACAGGCCCAGTACCTTGCCCTGGGGCAGGTAGGCAATGTGGCACTTGCCGATGAAGGGCAAAATGTGGTGCTCACACATGCTGTAAAGTTCGATGTCCTGTACCACCACCATTTCATCCATGGCGGATTCAAACACGGCGTTGTTGACCAGGTCTTGCAGGTCCTGCTGGTAGCCCCGGGTCAGGAACTGCATGGCCTTGGCGGCGCGCATGGGCGTGTCTTTCAGTCCTTCGCGTTCCGGGTTCTCGCCCAGGCCGTCAAGGATAGAGTAGTAATGACCGGCCAGGTCATCGAGGGGTAGCGTCATAGTGGTTTCCGGTAGTCTGTGCCTAACAAGGAGCAAAGCTTAAGGTAATTCGGGGCGTATCTCCATGCTTTACGAGCCCGCCGCCGGAACAGACCAGTGCTGTACCGCCCGGGGTATGGCTGTTGCCTGGGGATTGCACTAAAGTGACAGCTTCGGATTGAGTGTCAGGGACAGCCCATGGAACAGCTAATGCCCGCGGCAGGCGCTTCAGTCGCCGACCGCCAGGAAACCTTTACCCTTGAAGCCTGGCAACAGGCCGGAAAATGGTTCAGCTACGACGGCCACGCGATTTTCTGCCGGATGGCGGGGCAGGGCGAACCACTGGTGTTGCTGCACGGCTATCCTACCGCCAGTTGGGACTGGAGCCGGATCTGGCCCATGCTGGCCCGCCACTACAACCTGTTGACCGTGGATATGCTGGGTTTCGGGTTTTCCGACAAGCCCCGCAACTACCACTACAGCATTGAAGACCAGGCGGATCTGATTCAGGGCTGGGTTGAAGGACTGGGGTTGCCCGGCATTCACCTGCTGGCCCACGATTACGGCTCCACCGTGGCGCAGGAGCTGCTGGCCCGGGACCAGGAAGGTGGTCTTGGCTTTACCGTCGACAGCCTGTGTTTGTTGAACGGCGGCATTTTCCCGGAAGTGCACAACCCACTGTTTATCCAGAGATTACTCGGCAGTCCGCTGGGCGGCCTGATCAGCCGTGGCCTGACTCGTACTATGTTCGAACGCAACTTTCGCCGGTTGTTTGGCTCCCGCAATCCGCCGGGCCAGCAGGAAATGGACGAGTTCTGGCATCTGCTGACCTACAATAATGGCCGGGGTATCCTGCACGAACTGATTCAGTTTATGGAAGAGCGGCGTTGTCATCGTAACCGTTGGGTGGGCGCCTTGCAGCAGGCCCGGCACCCTATGCGGCTGATTTCCGGCACGGCCGATCCGGTGTCTGGCGCCGGCATGGTGCGCCGTTATCGTGAACTGATCGCCGGCGCCGATGTGGTGACGCTCAGAAACGTGGGTCACTATCCCCATTTCGAACAACCCTGGGATGTGTTTACGGCGTATCGGGAGTTCCGGAAACAGTCGGCCTTGAGCTGACTGCATGCAGCTCTGGCGGAGCCTGCCGTGATCCCTGGCCGTGCTCCGGCGGCTGGCTGCTTATCGGGGCCAGTATCACTTGGTTGCGGCCACGAGACTTGGCTTCGTAAAGGGCCTGGTCGGCCCGGTTCAGCCAGACCGACCAGGTTTCGCCCTGCCGCACTTCGGCTATGCTGGCACTGGCGGTCAGGCTGATCTCGTCCAGAAACGGTCTGGCGCTGATGCTGGTCAGTAATTGCTGGGCCAGGATATGGGCGTCTTTCTGTCGGGTTTCCGGCAGCACCACCATGAATTCTTCGCCGCCGATGCGGAAC
>CAYUNQ010000136.1:0-1974 GCA_964446185.1 uncultured Marinobacter sp.
CGGCTGGCGGTGTTCGGGGCGCAGGGGTTCCGGGATGCCAAAGGCGATGACGGCGACCATGATCAGGGCGTAGGCGGCCATGACGATGAAGATCCAGTGCCAGTCCATAAAGGCAACGATAAAGCCCCCGAGTGTCGGCGCAACCGCTGGTGCCAGTGCCATCATGCTGGCAAGGATGGCCAGGATCCTGGCGGCGTCTCTCGGGGTGTAAACGTCCCGTACGATGGCCCGGCCCAGTACCGGGCCGGCGGAGCCGCCGAGGGCTTGCAGAAAACGGAACAGTTGCAGGGTTTCGATGTTGCTGGCCAGGGCGCAGCCGATACTGGCGAGGGTGAACAGCAGCATGCCGCCGATCATCACAGGCTTGCGGCCAAAGCGGTCGGCCAGTGGGCCGCAGACGAGCTGGGCGAGGGCAAAGCCAATCAGGTAAATGCTCAGGGTAAGCTGGACCTGATCGGTGCCGGCACTGAAATCGGCTCCTATCTGGGGCAGTGCCGGCAGATACATATCAATCGCCATGGGCGCGAGAGCTACGGCAGCCGCCAGCAGAATGGTTGTCCAGATACTTGTTAGTGCGAGCATGGTTTATGCGGGGCCCATGATGATGTTTGCGAGGCAGGCTTGGGGACGTCCTTCCGAAACTGTGCGGAGCCATGGATGGCGGAGCTCAAGCGTCACATGGGCTCAGCCGAGCGCTCATGAAGCGAAGCTTCATGCGACAACTGAGCGACCGCAATCTGTGATTGCGGGCCGGACCCCGCAGGGGTGCCGAAGGAGCGTGTTTCGGAAGGACGTCCCCAAACCTGCCGACCTATTGCGAAGTGGAAGTCTAGGACGATAAGCCCGCAAAAATAACAGCCTGAGCTTTCATGTAATACATGAATGAAATTGATTGATTAATTGTTCAGCCCATTCATGGTGGCTGCGACGGAGTTCAGCTGGTTGCGAACCCAGCGGTGGGCGGGGTCGGTCTGGTGGCGGCGGTGCCAGAGCATCAGCAGGGTAAACGGGTTGTACTGGAAAGGCAGCGGCACGTAATCGAAGTCCCGCATCAGGCCGTTGCCCATGCGTTCGGGGGCGGAGGCGAGGAGAGTGGTGCCTTTGAGAAACGCAGGCAGCCCGGAGAAGTTGGACACCGTCACCGCGCTGCGCCGGTTCATGCCCCGGGCTTCCATGGTGCTGTCGAGCCCTGGCTTTTCGCCGGTGGCGAACAGCACGGTGATGTGGTCGGCGGCCATGTACTCTTTCAGGTCGGCGGGCGCCTGCCGTTCGTTCTGATCGTAAAACACCACCATCCGGTCCGCCATTAGTCCCCGCTGCATGATGTCGGTGGCCTCCGGCGCAAACGGACTGATTACCAGGTCACAGGCCTCCTTGCGCAGCAGGTCGGCATTGGGAATGCCGGAGGGTATCACCTGCAAATGAATCCCCGGCGCCTGTTCCCGCAAAATCTTCGCTAACCCCGGCAGCAACAAATCCCGCTGATAGTCGTTGGCGGCAACGGTAAACGTAAACTCCGCCGTCGCCGGATCAAACGGCGGCCCGGAAGGCAGCGTGCGCACATCGTCCAGCAACTGCCGGATATGCGGCCCGGTGCGCAGCGCATAGTCGGTCGGCACAATCCCCCGCCCGGACTTCACAAACAACGGATCCCCGAACGCCTGCCGAAGCCGCTCCAGGGTATGACTCACGGCAGATTGACTAACCCCCAACCGAACCGCCGCCCGGGAAACACTCCCCTCGTCCAGCACAGCGAGAAAGGTCACCAGCGACCGTAAGTCCAGGTTCAATATATCAATGGATTTCATGGATGGAAGTTTAGGGCAGGAAAGCCCCTAAGTCATCGTTGGAAGGCCTAACGCTGCCATATGCCGGCATTCTCCATAACCCAATTCAGTCAGACCGAACCGCAAGCCACTCCGCAAGCTCCAGCCACGAAGCCCGCGGCGCCTTGCTCCCCGCCAGGATCCCCAT
>CAYUNQ010000136.1:1984-6702 GCA_964446185.1 uncultured Marinobacter sp.
GTGGTTGGTGGTTGCCACCGCCCGCTCCCCGGCCGCCAGGATCCCCATATGCCCACCCGGCGCCACCCGGAACGCCTTGTCCACAGAGCTGACATGATCCATCACCCGCTTCGCCGCCCCCGGCGTCGCCAGCGTATCCTCCTGGCCAGCAATCGCCAGTAAGTTGGCATTCACATTCTCCAGTCGCGCAAAATCCTCGCCGATCTGGATCTGCCCCTTCGCCAGCTGGTTATCAATCCACACCCGCACCACCGTGTCCTGAATCACCCCGCCCGGGTAGGCCACCATCCGGTCCAGAAACGCCGACGTGGTGGCGTGATTGGTGACAAACTCCCGGTCACCCAGACGCACCAGCAAGTCCCAGTAACCCATCACACTGCCCACCGGGTTGGTCAGCTTGAAGCCAATGGTGTTGGCCCAGCCAGGGGTGTGAAACCAGTGCGGCTTCAGGTCGTGCAGCTGGAACCCGGTGCGCTTGCGCACCACCCCCGCCACATCGGCAATTCTCTGATACATCCAGCCGATGGCACCGGAGGCATGGCTGTCGATGGGCAGGCCCAGCACGATGGCGTTGCGGATGTGCTGGTCTTTACTCAAGGCGGAATAGAACAGGGTAAACATGCCGCCCATACTCCAGCCATGCAGCGATAACTCCTGCTCGCCGCTGTGCTCCCGCACCCGGTTCAGGTAGGCCGGCAGCAACTCGGCCACATAGGTGTGCATGTTGTAGTGGGTGTGCTCCCGCTTCGGGATGCCCCAGTCGATCAGGTACACCTCGAAGCCCTTGGCCCGCAGGAAGCGCACCAGGCTGCGCTGGGGGAAAAGATCGTAGATCAGCATGTTCACCGCCAGCGGCGGGATGATCACGATCGGCGTGCGGTGGGTTTTGCGTTCCACCGGAATTACCATGCCGTCCAGCTCGACAAAGTCTTCCTGCAGCGGCGGGTAATAACGCAGGCTCACCAGGCCATCGCTGTACAGGGTTTCGAACGGGGTTTGCCCGGCCTGTACCAGGCTGGCGGCGCGGAACACCCGGTCAAAGGCATTGCCGGCGTAGAGTGCACCCTGCCGGGTGAGGCCGGAGGCGGTATTGCGGGCCGTTTTCAGAACACTGGGCATGGGCCTTCCATCATCGACTGCTGTTCAGGGAATGGGGTAAGAATAGGGCGGCGACGGTGCCGGCACCATGGCAAATCCGTCACAGATGACCGGCACAATGGTCACTTCGGGCCACTGCCCAAGTGCCCCGGCGATTGCTATGATGCTCTCCCTTGGATACAACAACCTACAACAGGATTACCATGCTGAGCTTTCTGCCTGCGCCCCTGATCGGCATCATCAATTCCATTCTGCTGGGTCTCAACACCCTGTTTTGGTGCCTGCTGCTGTACATTCCTGCCATCCTGAAGCTGATTGTTCCCCACAAGGGCTTCCGGGTGCTGTGCACCAAGGCCATTATCTGGGTGTCGGAATCCTGGGTGGCCTGCAATACCGGCTGGATGAAACTGACCCAGGGTACCCGCTGGCAGGTGACCGGGGCGGAAAACCTCAAGCGCGAAAGCTGGTACCTGGTACTGAGCAACCACCAGAGCTGGGTGGATATCCTGGCCATGCAGCGGGTGTTCAACCGCAAGGCGCCGTTTTTGAAGTTCTTTCCCAAACAGCAGCTGATCTGGGTGCCGGTGATCGGCCTGGCCTGGTGGGGCCTGGATTTCCCGTTTATGAAGCGTTACAGCCGGGAGTACCTGATCAAGCACCCGGAAAAGCGCGGTGACGACCTGATTGCCACCCGCAAGGCCTGCGAGAAGTTCCGCTATACCCCGGTGAGCGTGATGAACTTTGTCGAGGGCACCCGCTTTACCCGGGCCAAGCACGACAAACAGAAATCACCCTACCAGCACCTGTTGGTGCCCAAGGCCGGCGGTGCGGCGTTTGTGCTGGATGCCATGGGCGACTCCATCGACACGCTGGTCGACGTCACCATTGCCTACCCCAACGGCGCGCCCACCTTCTGGGATTTTATCTGTGGCCGGGTGCCTGAGATACAACTGCATATCGACACCCAGACTATTCCTGGGCACCTGAAAGGACGGGATTATTCCAGCGATGCGGAGCACCGCCGGAATGTGAAAGACTGGCTGGCTGAACTCTGGCGCGCCAAGGATGAGCGCCTGTCCGGAATGTTGGAGAAGTAAGTACGAGGGCGGCGTCAGCCGCCCTCTTTGTCTGTACCGGTGGGGATTTCTTCGGCGTTCAGCAGCTTGAAGTTGATCTGTCGGCGCTCGTCGTCCACCCCGGCAAAGCTCACGGTTACCCGCTGTTCCAGCTGGAAGATGCGGCCGTTCTTGTTGTGCACCAGGCGCAGGGTGACCGGGTCAAAGCTGAACTTGCCGTCCAGGTCCTTGCAGCTGACAAAGCCTTCCAGGCCGTTGCTGTCCAGGCGCACAAAGAAACCAGAGGGCATGGTGCGGCTGATGGTACCTTCCATGGGGTCTTCCGGCAGGGTCTTGGCGTAGTCGGCTTTTAGCCAGGTTTCCAGGGTATTGGCGGCCTGGCGGGCGCGGAACTGGGTGCTCTGCAGGGCTTCCAGCTGCTGGCTGTTCAGGGCCTTGATGGGACAATCCCAAAGCGCAGACTTGATCAGCCGGTGCACGTAGAAGTCCGAGAACTTGCGCAGCGGCGAGGTAAAGGTGGTGTAGGCGGCCAGTCCCATACCCTGATGGGGAGCGGCTTCAAAACCCAGCTCTGCCCGGGCCAGCTGGCGGGACAGAATGGATTTAACCGGTACTTCCGCTTCCAGTTGCTCGGTTTGTTTCATCAGGGCCTTGAAGCCTTCGGCGGTGCTGGCATCGTGCTCAGCCAGGTGTGGCGCGTAGCCTTCCAGCAGCTTGCGAATGTTGTCGGCGCGGTCGTCCCGCAGGCCCGGGTGCTGGATAAACAGCCCTTGCCCCTGCTGGTTCAGGAAGTCAGCGGCGCAGCGGTTGGCCGCTACCATGCACTCTTCCACCAGCCGGTGGGCTTCGTTCTGCACTGCCGGCTCAATCAGCCGGATGCGCTTGTTTTCGTCCAGCCGTAGCCGGAATTCCGGCCGGTCGTTGCTCAGCAGTGCGTGTTCGGCACGCCATTTACGCAGGGCGGTGGCGGCCTGGTGCAGCTGATCCAGGCTGTTGGCCACAGCGTCTGGCAGGGCCTTGATGTCATCGTCTTCCCGGCCTTCAATCAGGTGTGAGACCAGCTCGTAGCTGAGCTTGCCCTTGGAGCAGATGGTGGCCTGGTGAAAGCTGTAGTCACCCAGGCTGCCATCGTTGTTCACCTGCAGGTCGCACACCAGCGCCAGCCGGGGTACATCCGGCATCAGTGAGCACAGGCGGGTGCTGATGGTGTCTGGCAGCATGGGCAGCGGCTCGCCCGGGAAGTAGATTGCCGTGGCCCGGTTGAAGGCTTCTTCCTCGGCCGGGCTGCCCGGTTCAATCATCGCCGTCGGGTCGGCAATGGCAATGGACAGGGTCCAGCCGGTGGCGTTGGGGGTGGCCATCAGGGCATCGTCCATGTCCTGGGTGCCCGGGCTGTCGATGGTTACATAGGGCTGTTCGGTGCGGTCTTCGCGGCCCTCGGTGTGGGCGGCTACGGACGCTTCGGTCAGGGCATCGGCCTGCTTCTGAACTTCGTCCGGCCAGGCGTCGGCCAGGTCGAAATTGGCCAGGGTGAAGGCCCGTTCGATGCCCGGTTCACCGGCCTTGCCGATAACCCGCAGTACCTTGGCCTGGCCCTTGCCGTCCTTGAACGGGTGGCGATGGATCTGGCAGTAGATGAAGTCGTCCGGCTGGGCGTTCATGCGCTCTTTCGGCGGAATGAAAATCCAGCGGTTGATGCCCGGGGTTTCCGGCGCCACAAAGTGGCCCTTGCCCTTGATCAGGTAACGGCCCACGAAGGTGGTCAGGTGCGATTCCAGCAGCTCGTCCACCACGCCCTGGGTTTTGCCTTTTTCGACTTCCTGCTCGGTGACGTTCACCCGGTCGCCGGGCAGCACCTTCTGCATTTCCTCGGGCGGCAGGAACAGGTCCCGTCCTTCATCCAGGGCCACAAAGCCGAAGCGCCCGTTGGTGGGCTTGACGGTACCCGGGAAGACCACCTTGTTCTGCTTGATATCGGTTTTCAGCTGGCGCAACTGATTGAGAGCGTCGGCATTGAGCATGGAGAAATAACCTGGCTAAAAATGTGTGATGCAGCGGAGTATAACGGTTCTGCCAGAGGGAGTCAGATCTGGCAGAACCGGCCAGGAAAAATAGTCCGCGGGGCGGGCGTCAGTTGTGCTCGTTAAAGATCCGGGTCTGGCCCTGATCGTTAAACAGAATCACCTTGTAGTGATCCTTGCGGTCGCCCATCTCCATACCCGGAGAGCCCGCCGGCATGCCCGGTACGCTCAGGCCGGTGGCCTTGGGGGCTTCCGCCAGCAGGCGCTTGATGTCGTCCGCCGGCACATGGCCTTCAATCACGTAACCGTCGACGAAGGCGGTATGGCAGCTGCCCAGACCCGGAATCAGTCCGGCTTCGGCTTTGATCTTGCCCATGTCGTCGGTGTCGGTGGCGGTGACGTCAAAACCGTTTTCTTCCAGATGGTCGATCCAGTCTCCGCAGCAGCCGCACGTGGGGGATTTATACACGTGAATGCTTTGGGCCGCGCCGCCGGCCAGGGCGGTGGTGCTGAATCCCAGGGC
>CAYUNQ010000137.1:0-6680 GCA_964446185.1 uncultured Marinobacter sp.
GCAGCCGGTCAGCATGCCGATTGCGGAGAGGCAGGCCTGCAGGTGGCCATAACCTCCCTGATCGCCCTCCCTCTGATTCAACTGTCGCCGTATTCACACCTGATCGGATTTGCCTCTCTGGGAACGCTGGTGGCCTTGTTTGGTCGCTTTGCTCCGCAGTCGCGGCGCGGTTGGATTGTATTATTGTGCATCCTGTGCCAGGCCGGCACGGTGTTCACGATGTCCCTGGCGGCCTGGCTGGGTACTCCGTTCGTCTTTCAGATTCTTTTGCTGGCGCTGATGTGTGGTGCGCTGTTTTACCTGGTGAATGTGGGTGATTTCGGCCCGCCGGGTGCACTGATTTTCATTTTTGCGGCCAGCGTGTCCATGGGCAGTGTCGGGTCGTTCGAGGTCGTTCTGCAACGTACCGGGGCAACCGGGGGCGCCGCAATACTTGCGTTGATCATCTGTATGTTGACGGAGGTGTTCAGGCGCCGTGACGCAGGCAGCCTTGCCGGCAGTCCGGCGCCGCGTTCTGTAAGCCACCAGATGATTGCCGTCGCCAGGATTATTGTCGGGGCAGGCATTGCGGCTTATGTCGCCTACGGGTTTGGTGCCAGCCATGCCGGTTGGGCTGCTATGGGCGCAGTGGCCGTGCTGCAGGGTGCGCACCTGCATATCACCATGAACCGGGCCCTGCAGCGCACCGGAGGTAACCTGGTGGGTGCGGTCCTGGTGGCGTTGATGCTCTCGACTGAACCTTCGGTGTGGACGGTGATTGTGCTGGTGGCGGCACTGGCGTTCGCCACTGAGGCGATCATCGGGGCCAATTACGGGTTGGGCCAGATCCTGGTCACGCCCATGGCCTTGCTGATGATGTATCTGGCCGAGCCGGATGTTGCCGGTGTGGTGATGGCCCAGGAGCGGGTTTTCGATACCCTGATTGGTGCCTTTATCGGTATGGTACTGGCGGTGGTGTTTTCGTCACTGGATGACCGGGCCCTCCTGGCCCGGCATCATTCTGAACGATTGGGCGGTTAACCGTCTGCGGATTTCCGCTTTCCGGTCAGGCCCACCACAAACACGTAGAACAGCGGCACAAAGAAGACCGCCAGGATGGTCGCAGCCAGGGTGCCGCCGACCACCGCGGTGCCGATGGCGTGCTGGCTGGCGCTGGAGGCGCCGCTGGCGATGGCCATGGGCAATACCCCGAAGATGAACGCCAGCGAGGTCATGATGATCGGCCGCAGGCGCAGGCGCGCGGCCTCGGCTGTCGCCTGCAGCAGTGGCTTGCCTTCCTGCTCATACAGCTGGCGGGCAAACTCCACGATCAGGATGGCGTTCTTGGCGGCCAGGCCCATGGTGGTCAGCATGCCTACCTGGAAGAACACATCGTTGGACAGCCCTCTGGCCATGGTGGCCAGGACCGCGCCAAGCACGCCCAGTGGCACCAGCATGATCACCGCAAACGGAATCGACCAGCTTTCATACAGGGCCGCCAGGCACAGGAGCACCACCAGGATCGACAGCAGGTACAGCATCATCGCCTGGTTGCCGGCCTGTTTTTCCTCGAACGACAGGCCGGTGTATTCCAGACCCAGGCCCTGGGGCAGGTCGGCGGCAATGCGTTCCAGTGCGGCCATGGCATCACCGGTACTGTAACCGTTAGCCGGAGCGCCCTGGATTTGTGTAGCGGGTACGCCCTGATACCGCTGCAGGCGCGGCGAACCGTACACCCACTCGCCGGTGGCGAAGGCGGCAAAGGGCACCATCTCACCCTGGGCGTTGCGCACAAACCATTTGTCGAAGTCTTCCGGTGCCAGTCGTGAATCCGGTTTGCCCTGCACATAGACTTTCTTTACCCGGCCGTTGTGCAGGAAGTCGTTCACATAGCTCGAACCCCAGGCGGCAGACATGGTGGCATTGATGTCGGCAATGGACACCTGCAACAGCCGGGCTTTTTCGTCGTCGATGATCACCTGGTATTGGGGCTCGTCCGGCAGGCCGTTGTGGCGCACCATGTTCAGCTCCGGCGCGGCATTGGCTCTGCTGATAAACTCATTGGTGGCGGCCATCAGGGCGTGGTGGCCGATAGCTCCGTTGTCTTTCAGGTAGAGGTCAAAGCCGGTGGCGTTGCCGAGCTCCAGAATGGCCGGTGGCACAATCGGGAACACGATGGCGTCTTTGATCTGGGCGAACCTTGCCCCGGAGCGACCCGCGAGGGCGAACACGCTCTGGGCAAAGCTTTCCCGGTCAGCAAAGGGCTTCAGGTCCACGAACAGAATGCCGGAGTTCTGGCCGCGGCCGGCGAAGTTGAAGCCCCGCACAGACATCACGCTCTTGACCACCTCCGACTCTTCTTCCAGCAAATAGCTTCCGGCTTCGGCCAGTACGGCTTCGGTGCGCTCGCCCGTGGCATTGGTGGGCAGTTGCACCATCACAATCATCACGCCCTGATCTTCGTCCGGCAGGAACGCGGTGGGCAGGCCCTTGAACAGGAAGCCCACGGCCACTACCAGCAACAGGTACACGCCCATAAAGCGGCCCTTACGTTTGATCAGGTAACTGACGCCTGATTTGTAGCGGTCTGCGCTGCGGTCAAAGGTGCGGTTAAACCAGCCGAAAAAGCCTTTTCTGACGTGCTGGTCGCCGGGTTTCAGGAAGGTGGCACACAAGGCCGGGGTGAAAATAAACGCCACCAGCACAGAGAACGACATTGCCGAGATGATGGTGACCGAGAACTGCCGGTAGATCACCCCAGTGGAGCCGCCAAAAAAGGCCATGGGCAGGAACACCGCCGAAATCACCAGGCCGATGCCCAGCAGTGCGCCGGAGATCTGGTCCATGGATTTCTTGGCGGCTTCCTTGGGCGACAGCCCCTCTTCTTCCATCAGTCGCTCGACGTTCTCCACCACTACGATGGCGTCGTCCACCAGCAAACCGATGGCCAGGACCATGGCAAACATGGTCATCACGTTGATGGTGAAGCCGAAGGCGTACAGTACGCCAAAGGTAGCCAGCAGAACGACCGGCACCGCCAGTGTGGGAATGATGGTGGCGCGCCAGCTCTGCAGGAACAGGAACATCACCAGGAACACCAGCACCACGGCTTCGATCAGGGTCATGGCGACGGTCTCGATAGACGCCGACACGACCGGTGTGGTGTCGTAGGGGAAAACGATCTCTACGCCTTCAGGCAGAAAGCGTTCCAGTTCTGCCAGGGTCTCCTTTACCCGGCCAGCGGTTTCCAGCTGGTTGGCGCCGGTGGCCAGGCGCAGGGCCATACCGGCTGCCGGAGCGCCGTTGTGTTTGCCGGTGATGGCGTAGTTCTCGTTGCCCAGATTCACCTCGGCGACATCGGCCAGGCGCACCTGGGAGCCGTCCGGGTTCACTTTCAGCAGGATGTTTTCGAATTCCTCGGCGGTCTTCATGCGCTGCTTGCCGATAACGGTGGCCTGCAGCTGCACGCCTTCCACGGTGGGCAGGCCACCGAGCTGGCCGGCAGACACCTGCACGTTCTGGGCGCGCACCGAATTGATCACGTCCTGCGGGGTCAGCTGGTAGCTGTTGAGTTTTTCCGGGTCGAGCCACAGGCGCATGGCGTACTGGGAGCCGAACAGCAGAAAGTCACCGACACCCTGGGTTCGCGCAACCGGGTCCTGGATGTTGGACACGATGTAATCGGCCAGGTCGCCCTGGGTGTACTTGCCATCAGGGCTGGTCAGGGCAAAGACGGTGAAGAAGTTCACCTTGTACTTGGATACCCGGATGCCTTGACGCTGCACTTCTTCGGGCAGCAGCGGGTTGGCCAGCTGAAGTTTGTTCTGCACCTGCACCTGGGCGATGTCCGGGTCGGTGCCCTGTTCGAAGGTGGCTATGATCGTCATGCTGCCATCCGAGTTGCTCTCGGAGGAGATGTAGCGCAAGCCGTCCAGGCCGTTGAGCTGTTGCTCGATCACCTGGACCACCGTGTCCTGCACGGTCTGGGCGGAAGCGCCGGGGTAATTCACCGACAAGGCAATCGCCGGCGGGGCGACATCCGGAAACTGGTTAACGGCCAGGTTCTTTACTGCCAGTCCACCGCCGAGCATCAGCATCAGGGCGACGACCCAGGCAAATATGGGGCGTTCGATAAAAAATCGGGGCATGTCCGGAGCTCCTTATTCGGCCTGGGTTGCGAATTCGGTTTTCAGGTCGACATTGGCTGCCGGTGCCGGCTGCACGGGAATGCCCGGCGCCAGGCGCTGAACACCCTCGGTCACCACCTGTTCACCGGCCTGCAGCCCCTTTTGCACCAGCCAGGCGTTGCCCACAGTGCGTTCGGTTTCAATCTGGCGGACGCTTACGGTGTTGTCCTCGGCCAGCACCCAGACGGTCGGTACGCCGCGGGTATCGCGTGACACCGCTTGCTGGGGCACCAGGATGGCGTTCGGGCGGGTGCCTTCTTCCACCAGCGCGCGCACAAACATACCCGGCAGCAGCTTGCCATCCGGATTCGGGAACTCAGCCCGCAGGGTGACCGAGCCGGTGCCCTCATCGACCACCACTTCGGAGAACTTCAGCAAACCGGTGTGCGGATAGTCCTGGCCGTTCTCCAGCACCAGCGAGACTTCAACAACGTCGTTTTCATCGGCTTCAATCAGTCCGGCTTCGATAGCGCTCTGCAGGTCCAGGAGGCGGGTGACCGGTTGCACGATGTCCACGTAGATCGGGTCCAGTTGGGTGATGGTGGCCATTTCCTGCTGCTGGCCGCTGGTCACCAGGGCGCCTTCGCTGACTCGCGAACGGCTGATCTTGCCGGTGATCGGGGCTTTCACCCGGGTGTAGTTCATGTTGATGCTGGCGGCTTCGTATTCCGCCTCGGCGCTGCGCAGGGCAGCCAGGGCGTCGTCATACTGCTGCTGGCTGATGGAACGGGTGCCCACCAGGTTTTCGTAGCGCTTGGCCAGGTTGCGGGCATTGGTCAGGCTGGCATTGGCCCGGGCCAGGGCGGCCCGGTAGGGAGCGTCATCGATCTGGTACAGCACGGACCCCTCTTCCACTACGCTGCCTTCAACGAACAGTCTCTCTTCAATAATGCCATTCACCTGCGGGCGAACTTCCGCAGTCCGCCAGGCGCGGGTGCGGCCAGGCAGGGCGGAAGACAGGGCCAGTGGTTGTTCTTCCACTTCATACACCCCCACCTGGGGCGCCGGGCGCTGGTTTTGTTGTTGCGGTGCAGGATCGCTGCATCCGGATAGTACAAAAATACTGGTCAGCAGCAGCGCCAGCAGGCGGCTGTCGGGCAGGTGTTTGTTTGAAATCACAACGTTGTCCCCGTATGTGGTTGGCTCGGAGGTAATAGGTTCAATGTATTGTATTGCGGTATTGTAACCGTATTGTGATACATGGGTAACTTCGGATTTTACTGCGCCGGGGTTGGGAACCTTGCTTGACATAGCCTGTCTGCGCGCTCGTAATACCGGGTGATCGAAAACCCACGAGTCAGGAATCCATGCAGCAAACAGAAGACACAGGGCACGAAGATCGTCGCCAGGGTGGCATTCAGGTGATCGCCCGGGCGGCGGCGATTATGCGCGAACTCGGAGAGCATCCCGACGGCCTGAGCCTGGCGGAAATCGCCCGGGCCGTGGCCTTGCCCCGCTCTACCATTCAGCGCATCATCGGTGCACTGGAAGCTGAAGGCTTTGTTGAAATGGTGCGGGCCGAAGGCGGTTACCGGCTTGGGCCGGAGCTCGGGCGCCTGCTTTACCACACCCGGATTGACGTGATTTCCGTGGCTCGTCCCCTGCTGGAAGAACTCAGCCACCAGATTGGTGAAACCCTGGTGTTCTGCGGGGTGGAAGCCAACCAGGTGCTCGTGATCGAGCGCATTGTGGCGGAGCGGGAGCTGCGGGTGGTGCCGGCTATGGGGGTGATTCACGTGCCTTTCCATACCACTGCGGTAGGCAAGGCCCTGTTGGCCAGCATGGACGACAGCAAGGTTGAAAAGATTCTGCGGGATACTTTGCCGTCGGGTAGCGAAGGTGTGGCAGTAAAGCGCCAGTTGCTGGCAGACCTTGAAAAAATCCGCCAGACCGGCGTGGCAGAAGATTACGAAGAGTATATGCCGGATATTGCGGCATTCTCAGTGGCGATGGACACTTACCTTGGCCGTTTTGCAGTGGCAGCAATTGTGCCCGTGAGTCGGGCAAGGACGCACCGCGATAAATACCTTGAACCCCTGAAAACCTTCAAGGCGAAGGTTGAAGCCCGAATCGGGGAGAGTTAAGCATGCAGTTGATTCTCGGCTTGGCCCTGGCGGCCGCCGTGTTTGTCATCCTGAAAAAATGGGGCGCGCTGTCGCCGGAAGGCCAGAAAGCGGCCATCTGGAAAGTGGTGCTGGTGGCCGGCGGTGCCCTGTTGCTGTTTATGGTGCTGACCGGCCGGGTGCACGTGATCACTGCCGGTATTGCCGCCTTGATTCCGCTGCTGAGAAAACTGCCGGCGCTGATGCGTTACGCGCCGATGTTCCGCAAGGCCATGGGTGATTCCTCCGGGCCGGAGGCTTCGGGACAGGCCGGTACGGGTGACCAGCGGGCACCGGTTGCCGGCGCCATGACCGAGCGGGAAGCCTGCGATATTCTGGGGGTGAAGCCCGGATGCAGCCGTGAGGAGGTGGTGGCTGCTCACCGCAAGCTGATGCAGAAGGTGCATCCGGA
>CAYUNQ010000138.1:0-6598 GCA_964446185.1 uncultured Marinobacter sp.
GCCACGCGGCGGATAACGCCGGTTTCCTGCATGTGTTGAAAGCGGGACAGCACTTCGTCTGCCGGCATGCCGAGCTGGCGGCCCAGTTCGCCCCAGGGATCGGATACCAGTGGCAGGCCTTCCTGGGTGGTGAGGATCAGTTCCCGGTCCTGGTCGGTAAGCCGGGTCTGCTCAGACTTCAAAGTGGAGGTTGACATGAAACTCCTGCTCCTTGGGCATGTTGTACACCGGGTAGCCGGTCAGCGCTTCAATGCGCCCGATGGTTTCGGCAATGCCTTCCGGGGTTTCTGTGGCCAGGACAAACCACATGTTCAGTTCGTGTTCCCGGCGGTAATTGTGGGCCACCTCTGCAAAGCTGTTCACCTGTTCGGTTACCCGTTCAAAGTCCTGCTCGGGAATGCGCATGGCGGCCAGGGTCAGGCCGCCTCCCATTTCACCGGCGTGGAACATGGGGCCGAAACGGGTCAGGGTGCGGTTGGCCAGCAGGGCTTTCAGGGTGTCCAGCAATGCCTGCTCACTGATGCCGAGTTCTTCGGCAACGTCCCGGTACGGGCTCGGGGTCAGCGGCAGGCCGTATTGCAGGCGGTTGATGATGGCTTTTTCGGTATCGGTAAAGGCAGGGGCTACGTCTGGTGACTCCCGGCGGGCAGCTGGCTCAGCTGTTACTGACATAGCGTCCTCCCCGTTGAAGGTAGGCTTTGTTGCTGAACAGAACCGCGTGGGGAACCTGCTCAAGGTGATAGCTGGCAATCATTTGGTCGAGCTGGCCCAGTACCCGCTCCCGGTTAACGCCGTGAATCATGCAGAACAGGTTGTAGGGCCAGTCGGGCAGTCTGCGGGGTCGCTGGTAGCACAGGGTTACAAAGGGTACGGCAGCCAGTGCGCGGCCAAGTTCACTCACCTGCTCATCGGGCACATCCCACACCACCATGGCGTTGGCCCTGTAACCCAGGGTGCGGTGCTTCACGATCAGGCCGGAGCGCTTGATCAGCCCCTGATCCTGCCAGTGGCGGATGGCGCCCATCACCTGCTCTTCGCTCAGGCCGGTTTGTTCGGCCAGCGCCAGGTACGGGCGGGGTGTTAAGGGCAGGCCTTCTTCCAGTTGCTGTCGGAGCCTCAGCAGGCCCCAGGCACTGAAGGCCTCGGTATCAAACAGATAGCTGCCGTTGTGGCGGCCCGGGTGTGTTGCCGGGTGGTTCATGGCAGTGCGTCCCAGTCGATGTCGAAGCCCAGGTCAATGTGGTAACCCTCAACCATGGGCAGCCGGAGTATGGGCAACTTCAATTGATGTTCCAGTTCGTCCAGCCGTTCCTCCAGGGTGTCTTCATCCGGGGCGGTCATCACGAACCAGAGATTGTATAGGTGCTCCCGCGCGTAATTGTGGTTTACGCCGGGAGCGCTGTTGATCCGTGCGGCCACCAGGTCGATCTGTTCGACCGGCGCGGCCACGGCAGCCAGCAGGCTGGCGCCCGCCTGGCTGTGTTCAAACACCGGACCAACCCGGCTGAGTACCTGCTGTTGCTGGAGCGCCGTCAACCGGCTGATCACTTCGTGCTCGGAAATGCCCAGTTTATCGGCCATCTCCTGGTACGGGCGTTCACATACCGGCAGGTTGCGCTGGTAGTGGTTGATCAGTTGTTGGTCGACAGTGTCCAGTCTCATCAGGTTATCTCCTCCGGGCCAGGGGCCGGATCAGTACACGTCGTGCTGGGTGTTGTAGGTGTTGAACTTACCGGTCGGGGTAACCATGTAGTCGCCCTTGATGACCTTCTTCAGCTCACGTGTCTTGTCGTCAACCACAACAATGGCAGAGTTCTTGTCTGAAGTGTTCCACACAGAGAACCAGACTTCGTCACCCGCTTTGTTGTATTCCGGCTGGACCACACGCTTGGGGCCTTCGCCCAGGTCAGCCCACTCAGCCAGTGGCAGTACTTCATAGCCGGCATCGAAGTTGTTGATGTCGAAGACGGCAACGCTCTGGCTCACAGCTTCAGCCGGGTTCAGGGAGGTGTCTACCCACAGGTTGGTGGACTTGGGATGGGTCTTCACGAACAGTGAACCGCCACCCTGGCCATCAACGGTGCGAACGACTTTCCAGGCCTTGTCCGGATGGCCGTCCGGGTCGGTACCGATCATCTGGATGGTTTGGTCACCCAGGTGAGAGGTTGCCCACACAGGACCATGCTCGGGGTCAACAAAGTTGGCGCCACGACCCGGGTGCGGGATCTTGCCCACGTCGACCAGGGCTTCCAGGTTACGGTCCTGGGCATCAACAACCGCAATCTTGTTGGAGTTGTTGGCCGCAGACATGAAGTAACGCATGCTGCCATCCCAGCCGCCATCGTGCAGGTATTCGGCTGCATCAATGGAGGTGATGTTCATGTTGTCCAGGTCTTCGTAGTTGGCCAGCAGGATCTTGCCGGTCTCTTTAACGTTGATGATGAACTCAGGGTGCGCATGGGAAGACACGATGGCAGCAACACGCGGCTCAGGATGGTATTCCTGGTTGCTCACGGTCATGCCACGGGTGCTCACAATCTTCTTCGGCTCCAGGGTGTCGCCGTCCATGATCACGAACTGCGGCGGCCAGTAGGTGCCGGCAATGGCGTACTTGTCTTCCCAGCCCTTGTACTTGGAGGTTTCGACAGAACGCGCTTCCATGCCCACCTTGATTTTGGCGACGGTCTGCGGCTCTTCCATCCACAGGTCGATCATGTTGATCAGGGCGTCCCGGCCGATAACCATCACGTAGCGACCAGAGGCAGACATCCGGGAGATGTGCACCGCATAGCCGGTTTCGATGATCTTCACGACTTCCTTGGAATCACCGTCAATCAGGGCAATCTTGCCGGCGTCACGCAGGGTCACGCTGAAGATGTTTTCCAGGTCCAGGTCGTTCATCTGCTTGGTTGGACGATCTTCCGGCGCAACAATCACTTCCCAGGTGTTCTTCATGTCAGCCAGGCTGAACTCGGGAGGCTGGGGCGGCTCGTGCATGATGTACTTGGCCATCAGTTCCACAGTGGCTTCGTCGAAGTCACCGGAGGTCAGCCAGTTCGGCATACCGGCCGGGGAGCCGTAGCTGATAAAGGCCTTCAGGTAGTCGATGCCGCGCTCCTGGGTAATGTCCGGGGTCAGCGGCTTGCCGGTGGCACCTTTACGCAGTACACCATGACAGCCGGCACAGCGCTGGAAGTAGATTTCCTTGGCTCTTTCGAACTCGGCGTCGGTCAGGTCCGGGGCGCCGGGGCTGCGGACAACTTTTGCAGAGGCGGCGTCTACGGCACTGGGTGTGCCTTCGTAGGCCATTGAGGCCTCATCAGTGTGTGTTCCCTGGGCCTGAGCAGTCATAGCGCCAAAAGACGTCATGGCTACGGCCAGAGCGAGTGGTTTTATCATCATTTTCGATACTCTCATCAGGTGCTCTCCTTGGGATTCAAGAGTCAGTCCTAGGGTTCTCTTGTTGGGCTTCTCAGGCATTGATTTATGTCACATAAATACAGGTAATCAAGAGAGTACCTCCCCATGGGTAGGTGGGGTATAACCAAAGATCACTGGATACCGCGGGAGAATTTAATCAATATCAAGGCCATGGAAATACTGGAATTGCAGCATGTGCTGAAGCTTCCTGGAGACTGGCAATGAAGACGACCGGTTCGGCCTGTTCCTGGCAATCATTGGTTCTGGCGACAGTCCTGGCGATAACCTCCGCCCAGGTGTCGGCCGGCGCCCCCGAAAGCGAGGCGGAACTCAGGAATTTTGTCATTCAGGATTGTGGCTCCTGCCACGGACTGAAACTGAAAGGCGGGTTGGGGCCCCCCCTGCGGCCTGCCGATATTGAAGCCCTGCCGGAAGCGGCGATATCCGCCATTATCCGGGAGGGTGTGCCGGGCACCGCCATGCCACCCTGGAAAGCCTTGCTGACCGACCAGGAAATTGCCTGGATCAGCCAGCAGCTCAAATCCGGTGCCCTGATTGCGCCCGAATCCGATTCCTCTCGAAGCCGATAACTGAAGGACCCACGATGAAACGTCTGCTTGCACCGATTGCACTGGCCATCGCCGCTACCCTGACTGCCGGCTGCCAGAGCCTGTCTGCACCGGAGCCGGTTGAACTGCGGGGCACAGGTGACCTGGGATTGATCATCGAACGGGCCACTGGCTCGGTATTGGTGATTGACCACTCCGAACACGAAATCCTGGGCCGGGTAGAAGGCCTGGGCGATTTGTCTCACGCCTCCGTGGTGTACTCGCGGGATGCTCGCTACGGCTATGTGTTCGGCCGTGACGGTGGGCTCACCAAGGTCGACCTGCTCACCCGTACGGTGACCGATCGGGTGATCCAGTCCGGCAACAGCATCGGCGGAGCGATTTCCCAGGATGGTCGTTACGTGGCCGTATCCAATTACGAGCCCGGCGGCGTGAATGTTTTCGATAGTGAGACCCTGGATACCGTGGTGGAAATTCCCGCGTTCTACACCAATGCCCAGGGCGAGCCGGATCAGTCGAAGACCGTGGGCCTGGTTGACGCCCCGGGCAACCAGTTTGTCTTCAGCCTGTTCGAGGCCGGTGAAATCTGGACCGTGGATATGCACAGCAATCCACCGGGCGTGACCCGCCATGAGGCCGGTAAAGAACCCTACGACGCCCTGATCACCCCCGACGGCCGCTATTACATTGCCGGCCTGTTCGGGGAAGACGGCTTGTCGATGATGGATCTGTGGGAGCCGGAGCAGGGCGCCCAGACCATCCTGCCGGATTACGGCAAGGGCGAGCAGCGACTGCCGGTCTACAAGATGCCGCATCTGGAAGGCTGGGCCATCGCCGATGGCTACGCCTTTGTGCCGGCAGTCGGTCGCCATGAGGTGCTGGTGGCCGACATGGCAGACTGGAGCATGGTGCAGCGTATACCTGTTCAGGGCCAGCCGGTGTTTGTCATGTCCAGCCCGGACAACCGTCAGATCTGGGTCAGCTTTGCCCACCCGCAGAACGATGTGGTTCAGGTGATTGATTCCCGTACCCGGGAAATTATCCGTACCCTGGAACCGGGCAAATCCGTGCTGCACATGGAGTTCACCCCGCGCGGCGAGGAAGTCTGGGTGTCTTCCCGGGACAGTGACCGGGTGACCATCTACAACACCCGCACGCTGGAAGAAGTCGCTACCCTGCCGGCGCAAAAACCGTCTGGCATTTTCTTCACCAACCGGGCGCATCAGCTGGGCTTGTGAGGTGAGGGTTAGCGCTGGCGGTTGGCTGTTTTTGCTTTGCACCAGCGCCGTCAGCGCCGGCCAGTTTTCCGGGCCGGTGCGGATTGAAGTACACACGGACGCCAGGTCTGTCACCGTCGCCAGTTACCGGCTGCAGCGTTATCTCGAGGCTCAGGGCTGCCACGCGGAGCTGGTGTTCAACGGAGCTGGCGGCAGTGGCCTGGTTTACCGGCAGGATGGCACGAACAACCGGCGGTTGCTTGATGCAGTCAACGCAGCTGGTAGGCACCCGGTCCCGGTCTGGGTAACCCGGAAAACCGCCGGTGTAAGAACATTGGGGGAGTTGGAAGGGCGGGACGTATCCCTGGTAGCGGGAGCCGACCCGCTCTCTGGCCCGCTGGCACTGAAGGCCCTGGCTGCCGAGGGTGTAACGCCGAAACCTGGCCAGCGCTATGAGGCCGGTGACTTCAGCTCTGCGCTGGGGTTGTTGCTGCACAACAACACTCACGCGGCGGTCTCGGAACTCGGGCTGGTTACGCCGTTTCTGGAATCCCAGAGCCTGGCCATTACCTGGCAGGGAGAACCCGTTTCAGGTGCTGGCTGGTATGCCGGCACCGACACCACGAACCCCGGATTACAGCCGTGCCTGAAGGCATTGCTGGAACTGAAGCGCAGCGACGATCGCCAGATATTCAATCTTTTCCCGGAATGGGTGCACGGCTTTGCCAAACCCGATTCCCAGCAATAAAAGGAAGCTGTTTATGACCTTCTACCAACCCGCCGGCAACGAAGTGGAACTGTTCACCGCCGCTGCAGACAACGGCCTGCCGGTACTGATCAAAGGCCCCACCGGCTGTGGTAAAACCCGTTTTGTCCGCTACATGGCGGAAAAACTCGGGCGCCCGGTCTACACCGTGGCCTGCCACGACGACCTCACCGCCTCTGATCTGGTGGGCCGCCACCTGATCGGCCCCGACGGCACCTACTGGCAAGACGGCCCCCTGACCCGGGCGGTGCGGGAAGGCGGAATCTGCTACCTTGATGAAGTCGTGGAAGCACGAAAAGACACCACCGTGGTATTGCACCCGCTGGCTGATGACCGCCGGGAACTGCCCATCGAACGCACCGGCGAACTGCTGAAAGCCGCACCGGGCTTCATGCTGGTGGTGTCCTACAACCCGGGCTACCAGAGTTTGCTGAAAGGCATGAAACCCAGTACCCGGCAGCGTTTTGTGTCCATGAGCTTCGATTACCCGACACCGGATGTGGAGCAGACCATCGTCCAGGAAGAGTCCGGCTGCGATGCAGACCTGGCGAAGCAGCTGGTAGGGCTGGCAACCTCGTTGCGCAAGCTGAAAGACCACGACCTGGAAGAAGCAGCGTCTACCCGCC
>CAYUNQ010000139.1:0-1837 GCA_964446185.1 uncultured Marinobacter sp.
CCCCTTCCCGCCGGCAAAAACTGGCGAACTCCGTTAAAGCCCCGATTTGTTCCGCCGGATGCGGCTCCTGCCACCGGCGGCGCAGGTAGGGGTCGGCTTTCGGCGCGTACAGGTAGAACCCATAGCCATGAGTGGCCAGCGTGGAGACCAGCTGGCGACGCTCAGCCCAGCTCCATAGCGGCCCATAAAACCCTTCGATAATCCCCAATTCTACCGTCATAGCCCACTCACTCCCTGATCGAGGTTTACTGTCATCATATACCCTACCCAGGCACAGGTCAGGCACGGCAAATGAACAGACCGTCAGAGCACGGCAAGCGAATGGTATAGCAAGCCCGTAGGCGGCAGCACCACGCAGGGCTAAACTGGCCACTTACCCTGACAACAACCGGAACCGCAATGGAAAACGCCCAAGCCCGCCTGACCGCCCTGGACTCACTGCGAGGTATCGCCGCCCTCGGCGTGGTGCTGTTCCATTACCTGCCGTATTACGACAAGCTCTACGGCCACACCTTCAGCAGTCCCTCATTTCTGGAGTTCGGGCGTTACGGCGTGCATCTGTTTTTTATCCTCAGCGGGTTTGTCATTTTCATGACTCTGGAGCGCACCCGAAGCCCGGGCCAGTTTGGCCTGGCCCGCGCCTTTCGCCTGCTGCCGGCACTCTGGGCTGGTATCGTACTGACCTGGGTTGCCGTGCAGGTCATGGGGCCGGACGATCGCGTGGTGAGCCTGGGCTCGGCCCTGCTCAACACCACCCTGCTGCACGAGTATCTGGGCCACCCCCATGTAGACGGCGCCTACTGGAGCCTGGTGATCGAAGCGACCTTCTATGTCTGGATTGCCCTGCTGTTTTACGGGCTCGGAGGCTGGCAGCGCTTACGGCCCATGCTCTGGCTTTGGACACTCATCAGCTATGCCGCCGTGCTCTGGTGGAAAGCCATTCCGGACAGCCTTGAATTTCTGGTCAAGGACCTGCTGTTTACCCGCTACGCACCGCTGTTCATCAGCGGCATGCTGATTTACCGGTGGTATCGCCATGGCCGGCCCGGCGGTGCCGACACCGCCTTGCTGGCACTCACCATTGGCCACTGTCTGGTCGCCTACAAAGCCCCATACAACCTGTTTGTGCTCGGCTGTTACGGCGTGTTTATCCTGGCCGTTGCGGGCCGCCTCAATGTCCTTACACGCCCCGCGCTGCTGTGGCTCGGCAGCATCTCTTACACGCTTTACCTGGTTCATCAGAATATCGGCTACGGCATCATAAGCGCCGCTTACAGCGCCGGCCTGCCCGGCCCGCTGGGCGTGTTGATCGCCCTGGCGGTTGCCATCAGCCTGGCCGCAGCTTTGCACTATGGTGTTGAAAAGCCGGCCTTACGATGGTTTCGAGAGCGCATCAAGCCACGTAGTGCGCCAGCGCAGCCGCACCCAGGGCCAGCACCAGTGCCGGCAATGACCACAGGTGAAACTCCCGCCACAACCCCTCAACCCGGGCCAGGCGCAAGGCAATAAGGTTGGCCAGCGACCCGATCGCCAACCCGAATCCGCCCACCGACACACCCCAGGCAAGGGCTTGCCAGTCGTCAGTAAAGGATGCCAGCAAAATGGTGGCCGGCACATTGGAGATGAACTGCGACACCACCACCGATGCCGTCATCACACCGCCGGGCAGCGCCAGCAGCCAGGCTACCAGCGCATCCACCTGCGGCAATCCGGCCAGCAGTCCGAGATCCACAAACATCAACATGAATACCAGCAGGAGCAGCCAGTCCACCCCGCGCAGAACCGGGCGGAACAGCAGGCCATACAGCAGCACAATAGCCAGCGCTGCCACAACCAC
>CAYUNQ010000139.1:1899-5718 GCA_964446185.1 uncultured Marinobacter sp.
GCCCAGACACCCACAACAGCCTGCGGTTGACCGGCCTTTTTGCAGGCCGGACAACCACTCGCCTGGCCGGAAAAGCCAGCACCGTGGCCAGGAGCAAAACCAGCGTCAACAGCCCCACCAGGGGCACCATGGCCGCCATAAATTCACCAACCCCGACGCCCCGGGTCTGCCAGATGAACAGGTTCTGGGGATTACCGATGGGCGTCAGCGCCGACCCGACATTCACCGCCAGGGCCTGGAAAATCACCAGCCGGCCAAGGGCAACCGGCACCACCGCGGCCAGGGCAACGGTCAGCGGCACCACGATAAACAGGGCCACATCATTGGTAACCACCGCCGCCAGCAGCCAGGAAAAGACTACCAGCGCCAGTGCCAATGAGCGCTCCGTGCGAAACCGGCCCATCAGCCAAACACCACAACGGGCCAGGGCACCACTGTCTTCCAGCCCGCGGCTCAGCACCAGAAAGCCGGTGAGCGCCGCCAGGGTTTGCCAGTGCACCAGCCCGGCAAGCTCGCTCAAAGAGGGAGATGCCGCCCACAGCAAGGGCGCCAGCCCAACCACCAGGGCAAGCAACAGGTAATCCTCGGTCAGCCGGGACAGGAAGAAACGGAAGGGATTGCTACGACTCATCAGGCTAATGATCCCGATCAACAGGCAAATGGCATGGCAGGCACAGAATATTGTCTAGACTTACAGACAAACCGACAGTTAAACAGCCATTCTGACCGGAGAGATGCCCCATGGAAATCAAAACCTTCGCAGACCTGATCGACTGGACCCGGCAACTGCATGCCCACCTGGCCCGCTGCCTGCACGAATCGGCCGGCCAGCATAAAGACGAACGGGCCAGCGCCTTGCTGGATTACATCAGCAGCCACGAAAACCTGCTCGAAAAGGCCGTGGCCGAGTACGAAAACCAGGCCGACCCGAAAGTCATGCAAACCCGGCTTTACGACTACGGCGTACACAAGCCTATTGAAAAGAACCGTACCTGCAAAACCGACTATTCTGAAATGACCTTTGATGACATTGCCCGGGAAGTTTTCGACTTTCACGATCAGGTCATGGAGCTTTACGACACACTGATTGGCAAGGCTGAGATTCCCGGCGCAAAAACCCTGCTTGAAGACCTCAAATCGCTGGAGGAACACCAAGCCATGCGCATGGCCACCCAGATCGGACGTATGAGCGATATGTGACGGCTGGCATAGCCCCCCACAAGGATCGGGCCTGAGCCTGGTCCCTCGCTTGCCCTTTGTTTGAACCTGCACCTGACAAATCCTGATCATTTTCTATACTGAGTCAGAAACGCGACTCTCAGCCTGCTTTCGGGACCGCTCAGGAGCTAAGAAAACAAAGGGAGAGCCTGACGTGACACAAAACACCGCGCGCAAACCGGAACTGTCCGATCACAACACCAGGGCCAACGTACTGAGCCTGCCCCTCGAGGCCGGCCAGGCAGAACGGGAGCCTCACAGCTATGAGCGCTGGCTGATTGCCAAGCTCATGCGCATGGCCGGCTCCCCTCCGATTCGTTTCCGGCTCTGGAACGGAGAACTGGTTGAACCGGAACAGCAGACCGCCCGCTTCACCCTGAGCCTGGCAGACCCCAAAGCGCTGTATTCCCTGGTGGCCAACCCTAACCTTGCCTTCGGTGATCTGTACAGTGCCGGCCGGCTGGATGTAGAAGGCGACCTGCCCGACCTGATGGAAGTGCTGTACCGGAGCATTCACGCCGCCCGCCAGAAGTGGCCGAAATGGCTGGACGCCTTGTGGCGCAATCACAACCCCCGGCCCACCGGCATTTCTGAAGCCAAAGAAAACATCCATCACCATTACGACCTGGGCAACGCCTTCTACCAGCTCTGGCTGGACAAGGCAGAAATGCAATACACCTGCGCCTACTACGAATCCCCGGACAACACGCTGGAGCAGGCCCAGCTGGCCAAGCTGGAGCATGTGTGCCGCAAACTGCGCCTGAAACCGGGCATGACCGTGGTGGAAGCCGGCTGCGGCTGGGGCGGGCTGGCCCGCTACATGGCCCGCAACTACGGCGTAAAGGTGTACTCCTACAACATTTCCCGGGAACAGCTGATCTACGCCCGCGAAGAGGCCGGGCGCCAGGGGCTGGACCAGCAGATCACCTACGTGGAAGACGACTACCGAAATATTGAAGGCCAGTACGATGCCTTCGTCTCCATCGGCATGCTCGAGCACGTAGGCAAAGACAATTACCCGGCACTCTCGGAACTGATCAAACGCACCCTGAAACCCGGAGGTACTGCCCTGCTTCACAGTATCGGCCGCAACAAACCGGTACTGATGAATGCCTGGATCGAGAAACGGATCTTCCCGGGTGCCTATCCGCCCAGCATCGGCGAGTTCATGGAAATCTGCGAACACGGCGATTTCTCGGTAATAGACGTGGAAAACCTGCGCCTGCACTACGCGCAAACCCTGAGCCACTGGATGGACAATTTCACCGCCAACCAGGACAAGGTCACCGACATGTACGACGAGCACTTCACCCGGGCATGGCGACTGTACCTGGCGGGCTCCATCGCCGCCTTCCGGGCCGGCTCGCTGCAACTGTTCCAGGTGGTGTTCACTCACGGCGACAACAATCAGCTGCCCCAGAGCCGGCAGGACCTGTATACCTTCCCGGCCACCCCGGAGGGACTTTGATGGATTACTACGATGTGATCATTGTCGGCGCCGGGCCGGCCGGCTCCACCCTGGCGCGGGCACTGGAAAACGCTGGCAAGCAGGTACTGATCATCGACAAGGCCGAATTCCCCCGCGACAAAACCTGTGCCGGCTGGGTGACCCCGGCGGTTCTGGCAAGCCTTGACATTGATACCGACGACTACAGCCACGGCCGCACCCTGCAACCCATTCGCCGCTTCCGCATCGGCATGATGGGCCAGAATGCCGTGGAGAATGACCACGGGGGCGTAGTCAGTTACGGCATCCGCCGCTGCGAGTTTGATGACTACCTGCTTGGCCGGGTGACCTCCCCCAAACAGCTGGGCACCCCGGTGAAATCCATCTCCCGGGAGAACGGCAACTGGATCATCAACGATCAGTGGCAGGCACCGCTGTTGATAGGAGCCGGAGGTCACTTTTGCCCGGTGGCAAAGCTACTGGGCAACGGCCCCGGCAAACACGAAACCGTGGTGGCCGCTAAAGAGGTGGAATTCGAGATGACTCCGGAGCAGGCCCAGACCTGCGAAGCCCGGGGCGACACCCCGGAGCTCTGGTTCTGCCGGGACCTCAAGGGCTATGCCTGGGTATTCCGGAAGGGTAACTTCCTGAACATTGGCCTGGGGCGGGAGGACAATCACCGGCTTACGGATCACCTTGAAGCCTTCGTGGACGATATGAAGCAGGAAGGCCGCATTCCCGCCGACCTGCCCGGACGGTTCAAGGGCCACGCCTACCTGCTCTATGCCCATGCCGACCGGCCACTGGTAGACGACGGCGTGCTGCTGATCGGCGACGCGGCAGGACTGGCCTACACCCAGAGTGGTGAAGGTATCCGCCCGGCTATTGAATCTGCCCTGATGGCGGCCAGGGTGATTCAGGGCGCGCCGGATTATTCTGCCGTTTCACTGCAGCCCTACGGCGAACAGATTGCCGCCCGCTTTGGCAATCGGGCGCCTCAACAGGAGAGGGGATTTGAGGTACCGGAATGGCTCAAGCAACCCATTGCCAGCACCCTGATGCGCTCGCACTGGTTTACCCGGAAGGTGGTGACCGAGAAATGGTTTTTACACCAGCAGGTGCCGGCGCTGGATCTCGCCGTATAACAAAAAACC
>CAYUNQ010000139.1:5728-6563 GCA_964446185.1 uncultured Marinobacter sp.
GCCCTGAAAGCCGTCGGCTGAAACGCAAAAAGCCGGGCCCTTGCGGGGCCCGGCGAGGTGACGCGACATGAAACGGGGGTTTTACATGGAGAAGTTGTGCTCGAAACCGATACCGAAGGTGGAGTCGTCTTTTGCACCCTTGTCCGCTTCAACGTTAGCGAAGTAACCGAACACCTTGCTGCTCTTACCAACTTTATAGTCGGCACCCAAAGCCATTAGGGTCAGGTCGTCATCAGAGGTGTCCATGTCGGTCATACCGTACTGGGCTTTCAGCTTCCAGCGGTCCAGTTTGACGGCAGCACTCAGGACGTAGGTGGTGTCCTCATAGTCCGTGCCACCGATGGAATCGCTGTTCTCGGACTGCTGGAACAGGGCGCCGAGTTCGAAGTTCTCGATGTTGGCTTTGGCAGCAATGTGGAACGCATCGACCGCTGTTGAACCGCCCAGGTCGTTCAAGGTAGTGCTCACTTCAGAGTCATAGCCAACAGACGCGTAGATAGAGCCGTTGTCGAACACCAGAGAGGAAGAGATGCTGTCGGCAACGCCGTCACGATCGGTACCTGCCGCTTCACCCGGGATCAACGCCAGGTTCACACTGAAGGCATCAGCCAGCTTCGGAGTGGTGTACTGAACGATGTTGTTGGCACGAACATCGCCACGAACGATGTTGTTGATGTCGCCGTCCAGGTCACCGAACTGATCGATCTTACCCTGGGAAACCTTGAACGGAGTATCGAACTTACCAGCTTTAAGGGTACCCAGCTGCTTGTGCTGGAAACCACCGAAGATATTACGCTGGCTGAAAGTCTGGCCACTGTTGTCGCCGTCGTCTACG
>CAYUNQ010000140.1:0-6544 GCA_964446185.1 uncultured Marinobacter sp.
CAAAAATCCTAGCAAGCTGGCGCTACCTCCGGCAGAACAGGCCGGTACTTCTCCCGAAGCGCCATCACCCGATCCCGGTAATCCGGGGTCAGATACGGAATTTCCAGCGTCAACACCTGATAGATCCCCTGCTTCAACTCCGTCAGAGTCAGGCTCGCCGGCTCCTCGCTGGCGTGGGCGGTTTTCAGGAATGCCATCCAGTTGGTAATCACCAGCCAGACATTCAGCGACATGGCTGACCGCAATTCCTCCGGCTGCAACTGAATAATGCCCGCCTCTGCCAGCTTGCCGAAAATCCGGTTAATAGCGGCCAGGCAGCGATTGGTAAATTCCCGGTAGCCCCGGCGCAGGCGGGGGTCGCTGTCGAGCAGGTATTCCAGGTCCCGGTGAAAGAACCGGTAACTCCACAGGCCGTCAAATACCGATTCCAGATAGAAGGTCAGGTCTTCCAGGGTGATATCCCGGTCTTCCGGGATATCCAGGTAGTAATCCACCAGCTTTTCATATTCCTGGAAGATCTCGTAAATGATGTCGGACTTGTTGCGGAAGTGGTAATACAGGTTGCCCGGAGAAATCGCCAGGTGCGCGGCAATATGATTGGTGGTGATGTTGCGTTCACCCCGCTCATTGAACAGCTCCAGGCTGGAAAGCAGTATTTTGTCTCTGGTTTTCATTCGCCCGCCGGTGTTTGTTGTTACCAGTCTTGCAGATGGCCCGAAGAGCCATCCACCGTTTCTTGACTGCCTAGAGTATATACTCTAATAATAGCCGAAAGCGCAAATCGACCGGATTGTCGCCATCGATAACAACAAGTTGCCCAGGCCAGTCCTGACAGCAAAGGGGAAGAGAAACATGGGAGCCACCGTGGTTCAGCTCACCGAGAGCAAGAAACAGATCCAGCACACTCACCGGGTTTTCGAGGCGCAGAAAAAAGCCTTCCGCGCCAACCCGATGCCCTCTCTGACCGAGCGCAAGGAAAACCTGAAACGCCTGAAACGCGCCCTGCTGAGCAACCAGGACCGGCTCACCGATGCCATCGACCGGGACTTCAGCTGCCGCTCGAAGGATGAATCCCTGATTGCCGAAGTGATGCCGTCCATTCAGGGCATCAACTACACCCTGAAGAACCTGGGCGACTGGATGAAGCCGTCCAAACGCCATGTCTCGGTACTGTTCCAGCCGGCGAGCAACAAGGTGCACTACCAGCCCAAGGGCGTGGTGGGCGTGATCGTGCCCTGGAACTACCCCCTGTACCTGGCGGTAGGCCCGCTGGTGGCCTCGCTGGCCGCGGGCAACCGCACCATGATCAAAATGTCCGAGTACACGCCCCACACCTCGGCCCTGTTCAAGGAAATCATCGAATCCATGTTCCCGGAGGAACTGGTGTCGGTGATCACCGGCGAGGCCGACGTCGCCGCAGACTTCTCCCAGCGCCCGTTTGATCACCTCTTATTTACCGGCTCTACCTCGGTGGGCAAGCTGGTGATGCGCGCCGCGGCCGAAAACCTGACTCCGGTGACCCTGGAACTGGGCGGCAAATCGCCCGCCATTGTGTCACCGGATGTACCCATGGAAGACGCCGCCCAGCGCATTGCCTTCGGCAAGGCCTTCAACGCCGGCCAGACCTGCGTGGCTCCGGACTACGTGCTGTGCCCGGCCGACCGGGTGCAGGCCTTCGTGGATGAATTCCGCGCCCGCTTTGCCGAAATGTACCCCGGCCTGCGGGATAACGACGACTACACCGCCATCATCAACGAGCGCCAATACGACCGTTTGCAGGGCTACCTTGAAGATGCCCGCGCCAAGGGCGCCGAACTGGTGGAAATCAACCCCGCCAACGAGAACATGAAAGACGGCACCCGCAAGATCCCGCTGACCCTGGTGCTGAAAACCACCCCGGACATGAAAGTGCTGCAAGACGAGATCTTCGGCCCGATTCTGCCGGTGATCAGTTACAGCGGCCTGGACGAAGCCATCCACTACATCAATGAACGGCCGCGGCCGCTGGCCCTGTACTTCTTCGGCTACGACAAAGCCCAGCAGCAGCATGTGGTAGACAACACCCACTCCGGCGGCATGTGCATCAACGATGCGCTGATGCACGTCGCACAGGACGACTTGCCCTTCGGCGGCATCGGCGACTCCGGCATGGGCCACTACCACGGCCGCGAAGGCTTCCTGACCTTCTCGCACCACCGGGCCATTTTCACCAAGCAGAAGTTCAACAGCGGCAAATACGTGTATGCACCCCACGGCACCGCGGCCCATCGCATGGTCTACAAATTCTTTATCCGGTGAGACCCATGAACCGACGCAGTTTCCTGAAAACCGGGGTAGGCGGCGCCGTCTTCCTCGGCACCGTCAGCCTCACCGCCGGCCTGTCCGGCTGCGCCACCGCACCGGCCGGCCGGGTCAGTGCAGTCAACAGCCGCATGGACGCCAGCTACCGCTTCCAGTTTCTGAGCAAGCACGACATCGCGCTGTTCGAAGCCCTGCTGCCCGCCATGTTCGCCGGCGCCCTGCCGGAAGAACCCAACCAGCGCCAGTTTGCCGTGGCTGCCACCATCGAGCGTATCGACCAGGGCATCGTGCAGTTCGGCGCCCCCAACCAGAAAGAACTGCGCAAACTGTTCGACCTGCTGAACTTTGCCCCCACCCGGGTCACCCTGGCCCGGGTCTGGTCCGACTGGCCATCCGTGAGCACCGGCGAAGCCGACGCCTTCCTGAACCGCTGGCGCAACAGCCGGATCGGCCTGCTCAACAACGGCTATATCGCCCTCAGCAAGATCTGCAACGTGGCCTTCTACGGCCACCAGAACCAGTGGCACCTGACCGGATACCCCGGGCCACAGGAATGGATCGTGAACGTCTTACCCCAGTTCAAAAACACCTGACAGACCCCGGATTACGGAGCGCAGTATGTCCATGAATGATCCCATTGCCCGGGGCCTGGCCGCCGGCTGGAAGGTTACCGACGCCAGCACCCTTACCAGCAACCAGACAGCAGAAGCCGATGTGGTAGTGATCGGCACCGGTGCCGGTGGCGGCACCACCGCGGAGATCCTGGCCAGGCAAGGGCTGGCCGTTATCCTGGTGGAAGAGGGCCGGCTGTATTACCAGAAAGACTTCAAGATGGACGAACTGACGTCCTACGCCAACCTCTACCAGGAAGGCATGAGTCGAACCACCGCCGACGGTGCCATCGCCATACTGCAGGGCCGCTGCGTAGGCGGCTCCACCACCGTCAACTGGACCAGCAGCTTCCGCACCCCGGACGAAACCCTCACCTACTGGAGCCGGCAATTCGGCCTCGACGGCCTGGCGCCCGACGCCATGGCCCCCTGGTTCCAGGGCCGGGAAGAGCGCCACACCATGGCGCCCTGGCAAACCGAGCCCAACCTGAACAACGACATCCTGCGCCAGGGCTGTGAAAAGCTCGGCTACTCCTGGCAGGTGATTCCCAGAAACGTCAAAGGCTGCTGGAACTCCGGCTACTGCGGCGTCGGCTGCCCCACCAACGCCAAGCAGGGCGCCCTGCTGACCACCATCCCCGGCGCCCTCGACAACAACGCCCGCCTGTACCACGGCCTGCGCGCCGACAAACTGGTGATGAACCAGGACCGCATCGACCACCTGCAGGCCAGCGCCATGGGGCCAGACGGCGTCACCCCCTCCGGCGTCACGGTCACCCTCAAGGCCCGGCACTTTGTCGTCGCCGCCAGCGCCATCGGATCGCCCGGCCTGCTACTGCGCTCGCAACTGCCCGACCCGTACCAGCGCGTAGGCAAACGCTCCTTCATCCACCCGGTCAACGCCACCGTCGCCCGCATGCCAGCCAACGTGGACCCCTTCTACGGCGCGCCCCAGTCCATCTACTCGGACCAGTTCAACTTCAGCCAGGGCGTAGACGGCCCCGTGGGATACAAACTCGAAGTACCGCCCCTGCACCCGGCCATGGCCGCCGGCGTCGTCCCCGGCCACGGCCCGGACCAACTCGCCGACCTCAGCCAGTTACCCAGAATGCAGTCCGTCATCGCCCTGCTGCGTGACGGCTTCCACGAACAAAGCCCCGGCGGCACCGTCACCCTCCGCGACGACGGCAGCCCGGCACTCGACTACCCGGTAACCGACTACCTGTGGCAGGGCATCCGACAGGCCTACCTGCACATGGCCGAAATCCAGTTCGCCGCCGGCGCCGAAGCCGTCCGCGCCATGCACCTGGACTCCACCTGGTACAAAACCTGGGCCGAAGCCCGAGCCGCCATCGCCGAACTCCCCATGAAACCCCACCGCGCCCGCCTGTTCACCGCCCACCAGATGGGCGGCTGCAGCATGGGCAGCAACCCGGAAGACTCCGTCGTCAACGGCTTCGGCGAACACCACCAGGTTGCCAACCTGAGCATCCACGATGCTTCGATATTCCCCACCAGCATCGGCGCGAACCCGCAGTTGTCGGTGTATGCACTGGCGGCAAGGAACAGTACAAGGCTGGCGCAAAAACTGAGTTCAACGGTTAATTGGACAAGGGGCTTCCCCGAATAAAGTCGGGGAGGCCTGCACGTCGTCAGCAAGCGGTGTCAGGGCATGTCCTTCCGGGAATGTCGTAGGCCATGGATGGCCGGAGTCAAGCGCACAGGGATGTGCTTGTAGCGTTTCCCGGAAGGACATGCCCTGACACCGCGATGCACCAAAACAGGCAGCCAATACCAAAAGGCCCGGACTACAGCACACCCATGGTTCCTGCTATGCTACCGCCCACCAACAAAAGGAGCTGCGCATGCCAAAAGTCATCTACCCGGGCACCTTCGACCCCATCACCAACGGCCACACCGACCTCATCGAACGGGCTGGCCGCATGTTTGACGAAGTCGTGGTCGCCGTCGCCTACAACCCGAAAAAGCAGCCACTACTGAACCTCGAAGAACGCTGCGAACTCGTGCGCAAAGCCACCGCCCACGTACCCAACGTCACCGTCACCGGCTTCAGCAACCTGCTGGCCGAATTTGTGCGGGAACAGAACGCCACTGTCATCCTGCGTGGCCTGCGAGCGGTCTCCGACTTTGAATATGAATTCCAGCTCGCCGACATGAACCGCCGGCTGGCCCCGGAGATCGAAAGCGTGTTCCTGACCCCGGCCAACCACCTGTCCTACATCTCCTCCACCCTGATCCGGGAAATCGCCTCCCTGGGCGGAGACATCTCGGAATTTGTCGATCCGACGGTGGCCGAGGCGCTGAAACAGAAATTCAGCCAGGCCTGAACCCGGCTAGCGAGAAGAAAGGCAAAAGCGGGAAAACAATAGCGAAACCGCTGCCAGCACGGGCAGCGGTCTGATATCACAGCAGAGGCGGCAACGGAATCTGCAGCCCGTTGATGTCCAGCATCAGATCTTCCATGCGACCCTCCATCACCAGCCGGTCACCCTCCTGCACCAGCAACCCCTGCTTGATCAAGGGCGCCACCTGCATACCCACAGCGGAATAATTCTCGGCCAGCGCCACCGGCATGCTGAAATCCAGATCACCGGTCAGCCCCTGCATCACCATCAACATGGCGTCACGCTCAGCCCCGACCAGCTCCGGATGGGAAATATCCAGACTGCCCCGGACCGAGCCTTCCGGCGTTATCAGGCTCAGCTCCCGGAGCCCGACTGAAAAACCGGCAGCGGCCAGGTCGCGGACCGACTCATTGAAACGCTGCATTACCGCCAATTGCTGCTCGTAACTGAGCTGTGCGCTCGCTCCGGCAGCCACCGCCATGCCCTGAAGATCCGTCATCGCCGAACTGAAAGCGTTCCAGCTGGCCACGTCAAGGTTGTCGATCGACATCGCTACCCGCTGCGGGCCATAGCTTTCACCCGCAAAAGCCACCGACTCGACATCCAGCTCGACCCTTGAATCGAGCCGCTGATCCTGGTCCGTCGCCTCGCTGAGGCTGTTCATGGCCAGCCGGTTCATCACCACCGGAGCCACTTCAGGGCCCTGAAGAGACAAGGATTTCACAGTCATGCTGCCGGTTCCGGTCCAGATATCACCACGGAGCCAAGACAGACTTTGTTCCAGCCGGACACCGTCCACTGTCAGGTCCAGCTCTGGTCCGGACACCGCCAGTGCCGGCCACACCAGCATCAGGTCAGCTTGCTCACCCAGACTGCCAACACTGATGCTGGCCAGGCCACCACTGCTGCGCAGGGACTCGCCCGAGACCGGGTTGTCGATCGCCATTGCCGGCGCTTCCAGCACCAGGTTGGCTGAGCCCCAAACCCGGGTTTCAAGGGTCAGGCGGGGCTCTGCGTCAGGAAACCAGTTCGCGCCCTGTGGCTGCCAGCCCGCACTCGGACGAAAGTCCAGTAGGCTGCCGGTTACCCCGTGAGAAACCCTTATCCGGAAGTCGACCCGATAACTGTCGCCACGGGCGGGATCGATGACAGTCAGTATTCCCGACGCTTCAGAAGCCAGCACCCCGCGCTGGTAGCTCCGGGTTTCCAGGCGCACAAACGGCTGGGAGGCATTCATTTCCAGAGTGGCCCGGGACCACTGTTGCT
>CAYUNQ010000141.1:0-6543 GCA_964446185.1 uncultured Marinobacter sp.
CGCAGGCCCCCGAAGCCCTTGGCAACAAGGGCTGCAAGGGTTAAAGCAACGCCTGCGCAGACGGTGTGAAGACGTTCTCTCTGAACCCAAACACCGTTGGGCGCCCTCTTTGAGGGCAATGATGGGTTTGCCGGCATTCCGCCGGCGAAATCGAGGAGAAATCCAGTGGCAATTAGACTCGAAGACAAGAAGGCGATCGTCGCTGAAGTCAACGAGACTGCTGGAGCTGCTCTGTCTGTGGTTTTGGCTGACTACCGTGGTGTCACTTCCGGTGACATGACTGCGCTTCGTGCCAAAGCTCGTGCCGAGAATGTTCGTCTGAAAGTTGTTCGTAACAACCTGGCGAAGATTGCTGTTAAAGGTACCGAGTTTGAGTGCATCGATCCTGCGCTGGTTGGTCCGACCATTCTGGCTTTCTCTATGGAAGATCCGGGTGCCGCTGCGCGCCTGCTGAAGGATTTTGCCAAAGAGAAAGAGGCGTTCGAAATCAAGGCTCTGGCCGTCGGCGGTGAGCTGATGGGCGCAGAACAGATCGATCGTCTGGCCACGCTGCCAACGCTGCACGAAGCGTTGACCAAGCTGGCTATCGTTACACAGGCACCAGTTACCAAGTTCGTACGTACCCTGAACGATATTCCGGGCAGGATTACACGTGTCGTAGCTGCAGTCCGCGATCAGAAGCAAGACGCTGCTTGATTCTGTTGAACACCATTTTTTACATTTTCGGAGAAAGTCATGGCTCTGTCTAAAGACGATATTTTGAACGCAATTGCTGAAATGAGCGTAATGGAAGTTGTTGAGCTCGTTGAAGCTATGGAAGAGAAGTTTAACGTTTCTGCTGCTGCCGCTGTTGCTGCTGCTCCGGCTGCTGCCGCTGCTGGCGAAGCTGCTGAAGAGCAGACCGAGTTCGACGTAGTTCTGACCGGTGCTGGCGAAAAGAAAGTTAACGTCATCAAAGCTGTTCGTGAGCTGACAGGCCTGGGCCTGAAAGAAGCGAAGGAAATGGTTGACGGTGCTCCTTCTACTGTTAAAGAAGGCGCAAGCAAGGCCGAGGCTGAAGAAGCCAAGAAGAAGCTTGAGGAAGCAGGCGCTTCTGTTGAGCTTAAGTAATAGTCGGTTATTGATCGACCCCGCGCGTTAAGCGCGGATGGGCTGGTGGCTATATGCCACCGGCCTTTTTCTGTTGTATATGCTATAGAGTCTGGTGTGCAATTGCAGGTTGATGTCAGATCTATAACCTACAGCCAGAGTCTTGTTCAAGACGGCGCGATAAGCCGAGCAATTCGGCCCCGAAGCAGAACATTTGATTGCTTCTTGATACCAGGTATCAGGTCTAAAGCTGGGGAATGCAGATGACTTACTCCTACACTGAGAAAAAGCGGATTCGCAAAGACTTTAGTAAATTGCCTTCCGTGATGGACGTCCCCTATTTGCTGTCTATTCAGCTAGATTCGTTCCGGGACTACCTCCAAATGGAAACTGCGCCTGAAGATCGCCGGGAAACTGGCCTTCACGCAGCGTTCAAATCCGTATTCCCGATTGTCAGCTATTCTGGCAACGCCGCGCTCGAGTACGTGAGCTATCGAATCGGCGAGCCAGTATTTGACGTCAAGGAATGTCAGCTCAGGGGCGTTACCTACGCCGCGCCGCTGCGGGTGAAAGTCCGCTTGATCATTTATGACAAGGAATCGTCCAACAAGGCGATCAAGGACATCAAAGAACAAGAGGTCTACATGGGCGAAATGCCCCTGATGACCGAAAACGGTACCTTCGTTGTTAACGGTACCGAGCGAGTTATTGTTTCCCAGCTTCACCGTTCACCTGGTGTGTTCTTCGATCACGACAAGGGTAAAACCCACTCATCCGGCAAGCTGCTGTATTCAGCCCGGGTGATTCCTTACCGTGGCTCATGGCTGGACTTCGAGTTCGATCCGAAGGATGCAGTATTCGTTCGTATCGACCGTCGTCGCAAGTTGCCGGCTTCTATCCTGCTGCGCGGACTGGGCTACACCTCCGAGCAAATGCTGGAGATGTTCTTCGAAACCAGCAAATTCTCGCTGGGCGCCGAAGTGTGCAAGCTGGAGCTGGTGCCAAGTCGTCTGCGTGGCGATATTGCGACCTTTGATATCAAAGACCAGGACGGCAACGTAATTGCCGAAGAAGGTCGTCGTATCACCGCTCGCCATATCAAGCAGTTGGAAAAGGCCGGGATTACCGAGCTGGAAGTGCCAACCGAATACCTCTACGGCCGTGTTCTTGCCAAGGACATGATCGACCAGTCTACCGGCGAAGTACTGGTAGAGTGCAATACCGAGCTGACCGAGGAAGTGGTTACCAAAATCCTCGATGCCGGTGTGAAAGACATCGAAACCCTGTACACCAACGACCTGGATTGCGGTCCGTTCATGTCTGATACCCTGCGTATCGACCCGACCCGTACTCCGCTGGAAGCGTTGGTGGAAATCTACCGCATGATGCGCCCGGGCGAGCCGCCCACCAAGGACTCTGCGGAAACCCTGTTCAACAACCTGTTCTTCTCTGAAGAGCGGTATGACCTGTCTGCGGTTGGCCGGATGAAGCTGAACCGTCGTCTGGGCCGTGAAGAGAGCACAGGTGAGGGTACACTGACTCACGAAGACATCATCGATGTCCTCAAAACGCTGATTGCCATCCGTAACGGTCAGGGCCAGGTCGATGATATCGATAACCTGGGTAACCGCCGCGTACGTTGTGTTGGCGAAATGGCCGAGAACCAGTTCCGTGTGGGCCTGGTACGGGTTGAGCGTGCTGTGCGTGAGCGTCTGAGCCTGGCCGAAAGCGAAGGCCTGATGCCTCAGGACCTGATCAACGCCAAGCCGGTTGCTGCTGCCGTTAAAGAATTCTTCGGCTCCAGCCAGTTGTCCCAGTTTATGGACCAGAACAACCCGCTGTCCGAGGTGACTCACAAGCGCCGTATCTCCGCGTTGGGGCCGGGCGGTCTGACCCGTGAGCGTGCAGGCTTCGAGGTCCGGGACGTACACCCGACTCATTACGGCCGTGTGTGTCCGATCGAGACTCCGGAAGGTCCGAACATCGGTCTGATTAACTCGCTGGCGACTTACGCGCGGGCCAACTCCTACGGCTTCCTGGAAAGTCCGTACCGGAAAGTGGTTGATGGCGTGGTAACCGACGAAGTGGTTTACCTCTCTGCTATTGAAGAGAGCAACTACATCATCGCCCAGGCCAGTGCTGCCACCGATGAAGGCAAGCGACTGACCGATGAACTGGTTACCGTTCGTCACCAGAACGAATTTACCGTGGCTCCGCCGGAAGCGGTTAACTTCATGGACGTATCTCCACGCCAGGTTGTGTCGGTAGCGGCGTCTCTGATTCCGTTCCTGGAGCACGACGATGCTAACCGGGCCCTGATGGGTGCGAACATGCAGCGCCAGGCGGTGCCAACGCTGAAATCACAGGTTCCGCTGGTCGGTACCGGGGTTGAGCGTACTGTTGCCCAGGACTCCGGTGTTTGCGTAACCGCCCGCCGTGGTGGCGTGATCGAGAGTGTCGATGCTGCCCGTATCGTGGTACGCGTAAACAACGAAGAAACCGAAGCCGGTGATGCTGGTGTGGATATCTACAACCTCACCAAGTACACCCGCTCGAACCAGAACACCTGTATCAACCAGCGTTCGATCGTGCGTCAGGGTGATGTCATTGCCCGTGGCGACGTGCTGGCAGATGGTCCTTCTGTGGATCTGGGTGAGCTGGCGCTGGGCCAGAACATGCGCATCGCGTTCATGCCCTGGAACGGCTACAACTTCGAGGACTCCATCCTGATCTCCGAAAAGGTGGTTCAGGAAGACCGGCTGACCACGATCCACATTCAGGAACTGACCTGTGTGGCCCGTGACACCAAGCTGGGCAGCGAAGAAATCACCGCGGATATTCCGAACGTTGGTGAGAGCGCGCTGTCGAAGCTGGATGAGTCCGGCATTGTTTATATCGGTGCAGAAGTAGGCCCGGGTGACATTCTGGTGGGCAAGGTTACACCGAAAGGTGAGACCCAGCTGACACCGGAAGAGAAGCTGCTGCGTGCCATCTTCGGTGAGAAGGCGTCTGATGTTAAAGATACCTCCCAGCGCGTTCCGACCGGTACCCGCGGTACCGTTATCGACGTGCAGGTGTTCACCCGCGACGGTATTGAAAAGGATGCCCGTGCTCAGTCCATCGAGAAAGAGCAGCTCGATCAGTACCGCAAGGACCTGAAAGACGAGTACCGCATCGTTGAAGGCGCCACATACGAGCGTTTGATGGTTGCCCTGAAAGACCAGGAAGTGATCAGCGGTCCCGGCCTGAAGAAAGGCGCGAAGCTGGAGGAAGCCTACCTGGCTGAACTGCCGCGTCCGGACTGGTTCAAGCTGCGCATGAAAGACGAAGCTCTGAACGAGCTGCTGGAGAAGTCCGAGCAGGGTCTGGAAGATCGCAAGAAAGAACACGAAGCGCGCTTTGACGACAAGAAGGGCAAGCTGCAGCAGGGCGATGACCTTGCGCCGGGCGTCCTGAAGATCGTTAAGGTCTACCTGGCCATCAAGCGTCGCATCCAGCCGGGTGACAAGATGGCTGGTCGTCACGGTAACAAGGGTGTTATCTCCGCGGTTATGCCGATCGAAGATATGCCTTACGACGAGAACGGCACCACAGTTGATATCGTGCTGAACCCGCTGGGTGTTCCTTCGCGGATGAACGTTGGTCAGGTTCTGGAAACCCACCTGGGCGCAGCCGCCAAGGGGCTGGGTGAAAAGATCAGCCGCATGCTGGATGAGCAGCGCAAGATTGCCGAGCTGCGCAAGCTGCTGGATGAGATCTACAACCACTCTGATGAGGTGTTCAAGGTCGATCTGGATAGCCTGTCAGACAAGGAGATCCTGGAGCTGTGTAACAACCTGCGCGGTGGTGTACCCATGGCAACGCCGGTATTCGACGGTGCCAAGGAAGCCGAGGTCAAGCACATGCTGGCGCTGGCAGACCTGGATACCAGTGGTCAGACCAAGCTGTACGACGGCCGCACGGGCGACGCATTTGACCGTCCGGTAACTGTGGGCTACATGTACATGCTCAAGCTGAACCACCTGATCGACGACAAGATGCACGCTCGTTCTACCGGTTCTTACAGCCTGGTTACCCAGCAGCCGCTGGGCGGTAAGGCGCAGTTCGGTGGTCAGCGGTTCGGTGAGATGGAGGTCTGGGCTCTGGAGGCATACGGTGCCGCCTACACCCTGCAGGAAATGCTCACCGTCAAGTCTGACGACGTTAATGGTCGGACCAAGATGTACAAGAACATTGTCGATGGCGATCATCGTATGGAGCCGGGCATGCCCGAATCCTTCAACGTTCTTGTCAAGGAAATCCGCTCGCTGGGTATCGACATCGAGCTGGAATCCGAGTGAGCCGAATTGTTTTTGGCAGCGTGAGCGGGCACCTCGTGTGCCCGCCCGAGATTAACGCCATCCGGAGCTTTAACTGATGAAAGATTTGCTGAATCTTCTCAAGAGCCAGAATCAGAGCAAGGAATTCGACGCCATCCGTATCGGACTGGCGTCGCCTGACATGATTCGTTCCTGGTCTTTTGGCGAAGTAAAAAAGCCTGAGACCATTAACTACCGTACCTTCAAACCGGAGCGTGACGGTCTTTTCTGTGCCAAGATCTTCGGCCCGATCAAGGACTACGAGTGCCTGTGCGGCAAGTACAAGCGCCTGAAGCACCGCGGTGTTATCTGCGAAAAGTGCGGCGTTGAAGTTGCACTGGCCAGCGTTCGCCGTGAGCGCATGGGCCACATCGAGCTGGCCAGCCCGGTTGCCCACATCTGGTTCCTGAAGTCTCTGCCGTCCCGTATTGGTTTGATGCTGGACATGACCCTGCGTGATATCGAGCGGGTTTTGTACTTCGAGAGCTTTATTGTTATCGACCCGGGTATGACAACCCTGGAGAAGGGCCAGCTGCTGAACGACGAGCAGTACTACGAAGCCCTGGAAGAGTTCGGTGATGAATTTGACGCCCGTATGGGTGCCGAGGCCATCAAGGAGCTGCTGGAAGCGATCGACCTGCAGGAGGAAGTAGACAACCTGCGCGAAGAGATCCCCCAGACCAATTCCGAAACCAAGATCAAGAAGTTCAGCAAGCGCCTGAAAATTCTTGAGGCGTTCCTTTACTCCGGTAACAAGCCGGGCGACATGGTGATGACCGTTCTGCCGGTTCTGCCGCCGGATCTGCGCCCGCTGGTTCCGCTGGACGGTGGCCGTTTCGCCACCTCCGACCTGAACGACCTGTACCGTCGGGTGATCAACCGGAACAACCGTCTCAAGCGCCTGCTGGAGCTGAATGCCCCGGACATTATCGTGCGCAACGAAAAGCGTATGCTGCAGGAAGCGGTCGATGCGTTGCTGGATAACGGCCGTCGCGGCCGTGCCATCACCGGCACCAACAAGCGTCCGCTGAAGTCCCTGGCTGACATGATCAAGGGTAAGCAGGGTCGTTTCCGTCAGAACCTGCTGGGTAAGCGT
>CAYUNQ010000142.1:0-6513 GCA_964446185.1 uncultured Marinobacter sp.
TCGGTGTTCTGCTCGCCCCAGGTCATGGTGCCCAGGCAAATCAGGCTGACGTCGATGTCGGTATTGCCAAGTTTTCGCGTTTGCATGAATTCTCCTCGTTTGCATAAGGGATCAGGAACAACAATACGTAAAGGGATTGTCATAGAGCTGTAGCATTTCTGTCACGGCCGGTTTCCATAGTGGAGGCATGACAGAAAAACCTTCAGGACAAGCTGTGACAGAACTCCCGCCGACTGCCCGGCGCGCGCAACACATTACCATTGTTTCCGAGACGTTTCCGCCGGAAGTCAATGGCGTGGCCAACACCATGAAGCACCTGTGCCAGGGGCTGGTGCAGCGCGGGCATGCGGTTACGGTGGTTCGCCCGGGGCAGCGCCAGGACCAGAAAGGCCTGTTCGACAGCAGTGGCGACGGCCTGTTTTCCCGGGAGCTGATTGTGACCGGCCTGCCCCTGCCCGGCTACAAAGACCTGCAGTTCGGCCTTTCCCGCCCGGCAACCCTGAAAAAACTGTGGCAAAACCGCCGGCCAGACGCTATCTACGTGGCAACTCAGGGGCCTCTCGGGGTTGCCGCCGTCTCCGCCGCGAGAAAATTACAGATTCCGGTCATCTCCGGTTTCCACACCAACTTCCACAGCTACTCCCGATACTACGGCGTGGGTGCGCTGGAACGCCTGCTGTGCGCCTACGGCCGCTGGTTCCATAACCGCTCAGCCCTGACCCTGGTGCCCACCCGCAAAATGCAGGCGGTTACCCGCAGCATGGGCATCACCAACGCCGGCCTGTGGGCCCGGGGCGTGGATTGCCAGCGCTTTACCCCCCACAAGCGTGATGCAGAGCTGCGTAAAAGCTGGGGGCTGGGCGAAAACGACAAGGCCGTGCTCTATGTGGGGCGCCTGGCGCTGGAAAAAAACATCCGCAAAGCCGTGGCCTGCTTCGAACGCATCAAAGGCCTGCACGCTAACACCCGGTTTATCCTGGTGGGTGACGGACCATTGCGGCGCCAGCTGGAAGAGCGGCACCCGGACTACATCTTCTGCGGCACCCGGCGGGGCGAAGACCTGGCCCGGCACTATGCCTCCGGCGACCTGTTCCTGTTCCCCAGCAAAACCGACACCTTCGGCAACGTGGTACTGGAAGCCATGGCCAGCGGCCTGGCCGTGGTGGCGTATGACGATGCCGCGGCCGCCGAGCACATCCGGCACGAGGAAAACGGGCTGAAAGCGCCCCTTTGCGAAGACGAGAGCTTTATCAACAACGCCCTGCGACTGGCCGACCAGCCCAGCCTGCTGCAACGGATCCGGGCGCAAGCCCGGCTGGACGCACTGGAGCTGAGCTGGAACAGCCAGATAGAACAATTCGAACAACTGGTACTCAACCAACCTGCACAGGCCCGATACCATGGCGTCAACAAGCAAAGCATCCCGACTCTTTGAGCTGGCAGACCAGCGTGAATACGCTCTGTGCCAGTCGATCAACCGCACCATTCGTTTCCGGCCAGTGAAAGGCTACTTCCAGCTGGTCAGCCGCCTGGGCGATGGCTGGTTCTGGTACGCCCTGATTCTTTCCATTCCCTTTACAGCACCGGCCCACGGCCAGAACATCGCAGTGTTAATGGCGTTTACCGGCCTGACCTGCACCATTAGCTATAAAGGCCTCAAGCATTGGCTGATCCGAGAGCGGCCGTTTATTTCCTTCCCGGCCATCAACTGCGCCACGCCACCGCTGGACCGCTACAGCTTTCCATCCGGCCACACCCTGCACGCGGTATGTTTCCAGACCATGCTGTTTGCCACCCTGCCGGCGCTGGCCTGGGCCATCCTGCCGTTTACCCTGTCAGTGGCAGCATCCCGGGTAGTACTTGGGTTGCACTACCCGAGTGATGTGGCGGCCGGCGCCTTGATTGGGGGCCTGATGGGCTGGACTTCGGTGCAGCTGTTCGGGAGCCTGCTGCTGATCAGTCAAACAGTCGCAGCTGGGTAACCGGCGCTTCGTCGTTGCGAAAGCGAACCCCCACCCCCATCAACCGGACCGGGCGATCCCGGTTGCTGACCAGCTCATCCAGTAACGGCTGGTAATCCTCCGGCGACGGCTCTGCCACGGTATCCCGCACCCGTTCCAGGGTGTGAGTGGAAAAATCGCTGTAACGGATTTTCACAAACAACTTGTGAATGGGCTTGTCCCGGCCCTTGCGGGCCAGGCGCAGGTTCAGATCGGCCACCAGCGCGGGCATCACGGATTCACAGGCCTCTTTGCCCGGCAAATCCTGGGAAAAGGTTCGCTCTACACTGACCGATTTCGCTACCCGCGACACCACCACCGGGCGCTCATCCCGGCCGTGGGCCATCTCGAACAGCCGGTAGCCCTGCTTGCCGAATTTCTCGATCAGTACATCGGCGCCTAAAGCCTGCATATCACCACAGGTTTCGACCCCCAGCGCGTGCAACTTGCCTGCCGTTACCTGGCCCACACCAAACAGTTTTTCCACCGGCAGCGCCTCTACAAACGCTGGCACCTCCTCCGGAGTGATAACAAAGAGGCCGTCGGGCTTGCGCCAGTCGCTGGCAATCTTGGCCAGGAACTTGTTCGGCGCCACACCAGCGGAAATGGTAATCCCCACCTCCCGCTTCACCCGCTCCCGCAGGTGCCGGGCCATCAGGGTGGCACTACCCTTGAAGCCGGTGATATCCGACACGTCCAGGAAGGCTTCATCGAGCGACAGGGGCTCCACCAGATCGGTCATATCCCGCAGAATGGCCATCACCTGCTGCGAAACCGCACGGTATTTACTCAAATCCGGCGGCACCATCACCAATCCCGGGCACAGGCGCCGGGCCTCACCGCCCGGCATCGCGGACCTTACCCCGAACGCGCGGGCCTTGTAGTTACAGGTAGTGACCACACCCCGACCGCCCGCACCACCTACCGCCAGCGGTACATCCCGCAGCGTGGGGTCGTCGCGCATCTCGACGGCCGCATAAAAGCAGTCGCAATCCACATGAATTATCTTGCGCTGGGCCATACCGGCAGGCTCATGTTAACAATCTGTACGTTTATACAGCCTTGTATCTTACGGTAACATGCCGAGAATGTCAGGAAACCCAGAAGACAACACTGCAAGTCACTGCGAGGCTCCATGACCAACCCTATCCCAGAAAACGAACGCACAGAAATCGAAGCAGCAGCCTTCCGGCGCCTGGTTGCGCATCTGCGCGAGCGCACCGACGTACAGAACATCGACCTGATGAACCTGTCCGGCTTTTGCCGCAACTGCCTCTCGAAATGGTACCGGGCCGAGGCCGCCGAGCGCGGGTTCGAAATCACAGACCCGGCGGCCCGTGAAGAAATTTACGGCATGCCTTATGAAGACTGGAAAGCGAAACACCAGACCGGCCCCAAACAGGACCACAAATAATGAACATCGCTGGAGCCGTTCGCATTCACCTTGCGTCTCTGCAGGGCGGCCACGCCAGTTTTGATGACACCCTGGCGCTGATCGACCAGCACTTCGAGGTGCGGCTTACCGGCTTCAACAACGGCCCGCTGCGCAACGAGGCCGGCGAAAACACCGGCTCCTGCCGGGTATTTGCCCTGGGCCAGTATTGCAACCTGAATGAAGCCGATACCCTGCGACTGTTCGCACAGCATTACCAGCAAGTTCTGGACGACCCGGCCGGCGACAGCCACAGTAACATTCGCCAGTTCATCAGTACCGGCTGGTCCGGCATCCGGTTTGACGCCCAGCCCTTGCGGGCCCGTACCGAACCAACCCAGTAAGACATCAGGGAAAACAAGCATTCATGAGCGATTCCGCTGCCTCCGGGCTTAAACAGAGCTTCCAGCTAAAAAGCGCCAATGTGTCTCTGACCGCGCTGGAGCTGTACTACTTCGACAACGACGAGTTTGAAGCCGATCTGCGCAACAAGATCAGCCAGGCCCCGGGTTTTTTCAAAGACATTCCACTGATTATCAGCCTGGACAAGTACGAAGGCCTGGACAGCGAACTGGATTTCTTCAAGATCATCGGCACCTGCCGCCGGCACAATATCCATGTTATCGGCGTGCGGGCGGCCAACGATGACCAGCGCCGGCTGGCCCGCGGAGCCTCCCTGGCCCTGCTGCCCGGTGGTACCCTGCGCGAGAAAGCCGAAACCACCGCCCCGGAGGCAGAGGCCCCGGTGGCAGAAGCTCCCGCCGCTGCGGCATCAACCACCGAGCCAGCACCGGCCAGAATCATCAGCCAGCCGGTGCGCTCCGGCCAGCAGGTGTATGCTCCGGAGGGCGACCTGATCATCCTGGCCCCGGTACAGGCAGGCGCGGAAGTACTGGCCGCCGGCAACATCCACGTATACGGTCCGTTGCGCGGGCGGGCACTGGCTGGCATTCACGGTGCCGAGAGCGCCCGGGTATTCTGTCAGTCACTTGAAGCAGAGCTTGTGTCCATCGCCGGACACTATAAAATCTCCGAAGATCTTCAGGACAATGGCTGGAAAAGCGCTGTGCAGATCCAGCTCAGGGACGACCTGCTGGTGGTAACGCCACTGGACAAGGCCTGATGTTGTGACAACCAAAAACAACATTTGAAGACATGACGAATCCACTGCGAAACAGGAACTGAACCTTGGCTAGAATCATTGTCGTTACCTCAGGAAAAGGCGGCGTTGGCAAAACCACCACCAGCGCTTCAATCAGCACCGGCCTTGCCAAGCGCGGCCACAAGACCGTCGTTATCGACTTCGATGTGGGCCTGCGTAACCTCGACCTGATCATGAACTGCGAACGCCGGGTGGTTTACGACTTCGTGAACGTCATCCAGGGCGAAGCCTCTCTGAACCAGGCCCTGATCAAGGATAAACGGGTAGAAACCCTGTACATCCTGCCGGCCTCCCAGACCCGGGAAAAAGAAGCTCTCACCCGGGAAGGCGTAGAGAAGGTCATCAACGAGCTGGCGCAGACCTTCGACTACATTGTGTGCGACTCCCCGGCCGGCATCGAGCACGGCGCCCAGATGGCCCTGTACTACGCCGACGAGGCCATTGTGGTTACCAACCCGGAAGTTTCCTCAGTGCGGGACTCCGACCGCATTCTGGGCATTTTGCAGAGCAAGTCCCGCCGGGCAGAAATGGGCCAGGACCCGGTGAAAGAACACCTGCTGGTGACCCGCTACAACCCGGAGCGGGTCGAGCGCGGCGAAATGCTGTCGGTGAAAGACGTTGAAGAAATCCTGGCCGTGCCCCTGCTGGGCGTAATTCCGGAAAGCCAGGTGGTGCTGAACGCCTCCAACCAGGGCCTTCCGGTCATCCTGGAAGAAAACAGCGATGCCGGCCAGGCCTACGATGATGCCGTAGCAAGGTTGCTGGGCGAAGACCGGGAGCAGCGCTTCATGACCGCCCAGAAAAAGGGCTTCTTCTCTCGGATGTTCAAGGGGGCCTAAGGGATGAGCTTGCTGGATTACTTCAGAAGTAAAAAGACCAATACCGCGAGCGTGGCCAAGGAACGCCTGCAGATCATCGTGGCCCACGAACGGGGCCAGCGTGACATGCCGGATTACCTGCCGCAGTTGCAGCAGGAACTGCTGGACGTTATTCGCAAATACGTGCAGATCAGCGACGACATGGTTCAGGTGGATGTCGACCGTAACGAAAGCTGCTCGGTACTGGAACTGAACGTCACCCTGCCGGAAAAATAATGGCAGCGCCCGCTTACCAGCGGGCGAAGTGATCTTCTACCAATCCCCGTAGCCCGGCTATGGGGATTTTTTTGCCCGCTTCATCCACCACGGTACCCCGGTAAGTGCCGGCAAATTGCCGGAAGTTGGAAGCCAGCACCCAGGCGTTCAGTCGCTCCTTGCGCACACCGGCCGGCTCAAACACCAGATCTACCCGGCCATCTTCCGTGGTCACCTGCCATTCACTGTCTGCCCGGTAACGGTCAAAGACAAAACGGGCCGCCCCCAGCTTGATGCAACGGCCATCCAGCCACAGGGCATTCTCGGTCATGCCGGTTTCGTTCACCCCCGCCGCCAGGTTCAGCCCTACCGATGTGCCGTCTTCTGCAACACCCGCCAGGCAGGCCCAGTTCCAGGCAGTTTCCCGGCGCATAAACCCGCAACTCCAGTCGATAGAGCCCCGCGTTTGCTCGTCACAGCGCCACACCTGCTGGCCCCAACGCACCTCGCCTTGCACCGCCAGCCCGGCCGATTTACGGGTGAACACCCAGCCGTTATATCCGGCGGGACAAACCAGCCGCAGGGGCTGTTCGGTGTCCTGCAGCTCCAGGTCGACCTGGACATTGCCCGGCGCCGACACCCGCACATTACGGCCACCGGTGGCTGGTTCAATCGCCAGCCTCACCTCACCCTTGCGAAACCTGGCGGCGCCGTGTTCCGGGAAAGGTTCAATCCGGGTATGCCGGGCCAGCGGCTGCATGAACGACTGCTCAAACATCTCCCCGCTCTCGAAATCGAACAAGTAGAAAAAGCCGGTGCCCAGGATTTTCAGATCAACAATCGCCA
>CAYUNQ010000143.1:0-6509 GCA_964446185.1 uncultured Marinobacter sp.
TTCTTGTTGCCCCAGGCGGTGCCGTAGATCCGCTGCAACTGCTCGTTATTCTGATCGCCACGCCAGAAGGCCCCTGCCACTTTGGTCAGCTTGAAGGCTTTCAGCTTGCCGGTGCTGGGTACATGGGGGCCACGGCACAGGTCAATAAAGTCGCCCTGGCTGTAGAATGACAGGTCTTCCTCACCGGGAATGTCTTCGATGATGCGGACCTTGTACTCCTCGCCCATTTTTTCAAACAGCTTGACCGCGTCTTCCCGGGACATAACAGAACGGGATACCGGCAGATCCTGCTTGGCCAGCTCTTCCATGCGCTTCTCGATGCGGGCCAGGTCTTCGTTGGTAAAGGGGCGCTCGTATTTGAAGTCGTAGTAGAAGCCGTTTTCAATCACCGGGCCGATCGTGACCTGGGCACCCGGAAACAGCTCCTGAACAGCCATAGCCATCAGGTGAGCAGTGGAATGGCGGATAACGTCAACGCCGTCTTCATCACGCTCCGTTACAATCGCAAGTTCGGTATCGTTCTCGATCAGGTAGCTGGTATCCACCAGCTTGCCATTCACTTTTCCGGCCAGGGCGGCTTTCGCAAGGCCTGCGCCAATGTCGGCGGCAACATCGTGAACGGTAACGGCTTCGGCAAAACTGCGGTGACTGCCATCTGGCAGAGTAATAACGGGCATGGTGCTCTCCTGTGGTTTCTCAGCGGTGATCTATACCAAAGATCACATGGTGGCCGGCTGCCGCGATACAAACCGCGGGCCGGCTTGGGGGCGAGTTTATCAGAAAAAAACCCGGCAACAATGCCGGGTTTGTACGAACGCAGCCACACCGCTAGGCCGCTTGCGGTTGTGCATCCTCCCTGGCCTTGCGCTTGAGCTGACCGAAGGCCACCAGGGCAAGCAACAGCAGGGCCGGTATGAACATCAACTCCCGGGGCGGCCTGTCGAGCTTGGCCTGCACCGCTTCGATGTTCCAGCCGAAATCGATGCCGGCTTCTTCCGCGGCACTGCCAAAATTTACGAAGTCGACTGCCAGCATGTCGCCACTGACAGACACCTCCAGGCCTGCAGCAGACAACCGCTCAGTTGCCGAATCGCCGGCAGGAATCTCCAGCTGGGTGTAAGTGGTGGTATCACTGCCATCCAGCGCCATGCCAGAGACACGGAACACCACTTTCTCGCCTGGCTCAGCCTGCCCGACATACTCCATGATGGCTTCGCCCTGGCGTTCCTCGTATGGCGGATAAACCATATCCCACCAGAAGCCGGGCCGGAACATAGTGAAGGTAATCAGCAGCAGCAAAACGGTTTCCCACTTATAGCTGCGGGTAAACCAGTAGCCCTGGGTAGCCGCAGAAAACACCAGCATGGCGGTCACCGCACTAAAGACTGTAATCAACAGATCTACCCAGCCGGTCAGCCCGATCAGCAACAACTGGGTGTTGAAGATGAACATGAACGGCAGGATCGCTGTCCGGATATCGTAGGTGAAACCCTGAATACCCGTGCGTATGGGGTCTGCCCCGGATATGGCCGCCGCCGCATAGGCGGCCAGCCCAACGGGCGGCGTGTCGTCCGCCAGTATGCCGAAGTAGAACACGAACATGTGAACCGCAATCAGCGGAACCAGCAAGCCGTTCTGGGCGCCCAGAGTCACAATCACCGGCGCCATCAGGGTGGACACTACAATGTAGTTAGCCGTAGTTGGCAGGCCCATGCCCAGAATGAGGCTGATCACCGCCGTGAACATCAGCATAAGCAGCAAGTTGCCGCCAGACAGGAACTCCACAAACTGAGTCATCACCAGGCCGATACCGGTCAGAGTGACCGTGCCTACCACAATTCCAGCGGTGGCCGTTGCCACACCGATACCCACCATATTCCTGGCACCGGTGGCCAGGGAGTGGAACAGGTCGCCGATTCCACCGGTAAATTCACCCAGGAAACCGCCGTGCTTGCGGAAAAATGCTTTCAGCGGGCGCTGGGTGATCACGATAAACACCATGAACAGGGTGGCCCAGAACGCTGACAACTGGGGCGAGAAACGCTCAACCGTCAGACACCAGACCAGCACCACCACCGGCAGCAGGTAATACAGCCCGGTTTTCACCGTGGGCCCGACCTCCGGCAACTCTTCCAGAGCTTTTTCAGGATCATCCTCCTCCAGCTCCGGGAACCGGGCTCCATAGCCGACCAGCGCCACATAGATCGCCACCAGAAGGGGCCCAAGCAGCCAGGGCGCGGCTTCTCCCAGCACATCCTTGGTCCAGCCCACACCGTAATAGACTGCAAACGTCAGAACGATCAGGCCAATCAGCACCACCACCCAGTTCAGCATACGTTGAGCCAAGGTCGGGCGGTTCAGGCGCTGGATACCGTGCATTTTCAGCTTGCAGGCTTCCAGGTGCACGATGTAGACCAGCGCCACATAGGAGATGAGCGCCGGCAAAATGGCATGCTGGATCACTTCCAGATAGGAAATGCCCACATACTCCACCATCAGGAAGGCTGCCGCGCCCATTATCGGCGGAGTCAGCTGGCCGTTGGTGGAGGCCGCAACTTCAACCGCGCCAGCCTTGGTGGCCGGAAAACCCACCCGCTTCATCAGCGGAATGGTAAAGGTACCGGTGGTCACCACGTTGGCAATGGAAGACCCGGAAATCACACCGCTCAGGCCACTGGACACCACCGCCGCCTTGGCCGGGCCGCCCTTCATATGGCCCAGCATGGCGTAGGCGACCTTGATGAAATAATTACCGGCGCCCGCCCGCTCCAGCAGTGCTCCGAACAGTACGAACAGGAATACAAAACTGGTGGAAACCCCCAGGGCAACTCCAAACACCCCCTCGGTACCCAGCCACTGGTGCGATGCCAGCTTGTTCAGGCTCACACCCTTGTGGGCAATAACATCGGGCATATAGGGCCCGGCCAGGGAGTAGGTAATAAACACCGCAGCCACGATAGCCAAAGGCAAGCCCAGCGCCCGCCGGGTTGCTTCCAGCAGCAAAACCAGCCCCGCCATCGCCACCCACAGATCCATGGTGACCGGTGCACCGGGCCGCGTAGCCAGCTGGCTATAAAAAACGTAGAGATAAGACGCCGTAAAGGCTGCCGCCAGTGCCAGCACCCAGTCGTAAACGGGCACCTTGCTGGCATGCACCCCCTTGACCATGGGAAAGGCTGCAAAGGCCAGAAACACCGCAAAGGCCAGATGAATGGAGCGGGTTTCTGTCGAGTTGAAAATACCGAAATTCAGAATGAATGGCAGGGGCGATGCAATCCAGAGCTGGAACAACGACCAGCACACCGGAACGATAAACAGAATAACCGCTGCAGGGCCCTGAAGGGCGCGACCACCCGTCTCAGTCTGCAAAACCTCACTTACCTTAGCGGCATCCACATTTGCCCCGGTGACGGGGTCATTCGTTGCCATAGAGCGTTCCTGAGAATGAAAAAGAGCCTGACTTTATCAACAGAGCGGGCACATGGCCCGCCCTGCTCTCTACCTGACTGATCAGTCGATCAGGCCAGCTTCACGGTAGTACTTGGCTGCACCCGGGTGCAGCGGAGCACTCAGGGCATCAGAGACCATCTCTTCCTTCTTCAGGTTGCCAAACGCCGGATGCAGGCGCTTGAAGCTATCGAAGTTCTCGAACACGGCTTTAACCACTTCATAAACCACATCGTCCGGTACGTCGGAAGACGACACAAACGTAGCGGCCACACCGAAGGTGGTTACATCGTTGTCGGAACCGCGATACATCCCGCCAGGGATAACCGCCTTACGGTAGTATGGGTTCTCGTCGATCAGCTTCTGGGTGGCGGCGTTATCCACGTTTACCACAACGCTGTCACAGGATGTGGTGGCTTCCTTGATAGCACCGGAGGGGTGGCCCACGGTGTAGAAGAAAGCATCGATATTGCCATCACACAGCGCCTGGGACTGCTCTGCCGCCTTGATTTCGGCAGCCAGGGCGAACTTGCCCAAGTCCCAGCCCATTTCTTTCATCAGCACCTCGGCAGTAGCGCGCTGGCCGGAGCCAGGGTTACCAACAGAAACCCGCTTCCCTTCCAGGTCTTCAAAGTTCTTGATGCCTGACCCTTTGCTGGCCACGACAGTGAACGGCTCAGGATGCATGGAGAAAACGGCGCGAAGTTTTTCGTTCTTGCCCGCATCGGTGAATTCACTGGTGCCATTGTAGGCATGGAACTGCCAGTCAGACTGGGCCACAGCCAGGTCCAGCTCCCCGGCACGGATCGCATTCAGGTTGTAGACCGAACCACCGGTGCTCTCCACCGAGCAACGGATACCGTGATTCTTACGATCCATGTTCACCAGACGACAGATTGCGCCACCCGCCGGATAATAAACACCGGTTACACCCCCGGTACCAATCGTTACGAAGCGCTGCTCCTGTGCAGAAACAGCCGAAGATGCTGCCCCCAGGCTTAAAGCTGCTGCAACGGCAAAAGCGGACGCTTTGAGTTTCAGTGTCATGTGTGCTCTTCCTTTTCTTGGTCGTTGTTATCAATTGCCCGCCCAGAAATACGGACAAACATCCGGTTCGCTTTAAAACATAGAACACTTCGGGTAATAAATAAAGGATGGGGTAGCTCGCTAACCAGCTGAGTAATCAATAAAAAAGCCCGCTTTCGCGGGCTTTTCAGGTTTCAGCCAATCAGGATGACTTGGCCGCGCGGGCTTTCGCCAGCATCTTGTCCGGCCTCAATAGGAAGCGGGCCAGCGCCGGCAGCAGCCAGATGGCGCCCACCATGTTCCACAGGAACATGAAGAACAGCAGGAAGCCCATGTCGGCCTGGAACTTGATCGGAGAGAAAATCCAGGTCACCACACCAAGGCCCAGGGTTACGCCGGTGAAGATAACGGCCTTACCGGTAGAACGCAGGGTTTCGTAGTAGGCTTCTTGCAGCGTCTTGCCTTCCAGCAGGAACTTCTCCAGCTTGGCATAGATGTAGATACCATAGTCCACACCGATACCCACACCCAGCGCGATAACCGGCAGGGTGGCCACCTTGATGCCGATACCCGACACCGCCATGATCGCCTCACACAGAATAGAGGTCAGGCCCAGCGGAATCACGATACAGGCCACCGCACGAAGTGAACGGAAGGTCAGGAAGCACAGTAAGCTCACCACACCGTAAACCAGCAACAGCATCATATCCTTGGCGCTGGAAATGACCTCGTTGGTGGCCGCTTCGATACCTGCGTTACCCGCCGCCAGCAAGAAAGTATGCTCATCGTTGCTGTTGGCCTGGGCAAAGGCTTCAACATGCTCAACCACGGTCTCCAGGGTTTCAGCCTTGTGGTCTTCCAGGAACACCAGTACCGGGGTCAGATCACAGCTGGTGTTGATCAGGCCGGCCGGCGCCTCACGAATGGAAGCGTTGATGATGGTCTGGTTACGGGAAATCTCGAACCATTTCCAGCTGCCCTCGTTCAGGGCCTTGGTCACCAGCTTGGACACATCCGCCAGAGAAGCGGAGCTCTGCACGCCCGGAGTGTTCTGCAGTTGCCACTGAAGACTGTCCATGGCCCGCAGCACGTTGTACTGGGTGCACTGCTCTTCAGGGGTTTTCACCATCACCACCAGCACATCGGCGCTGGTGGAATAGTTATTGATGATGTAGGCGTTGTCCGTGTTGTAGCGGGAATCGGCGCGCAGTTCCGGCGCACCCTGGTCAAGGTCACCGACTTTCAGGTCCTGCTTGTAGTACAGCCCCAGACCCAGACCGATGACTCCAATCAGCAGTGAAATCGGCGCCACGCCCGGATGCGAGAAGTAGGACATAACCCGCCACTTGCGATCCTGCTTGTCACCATGGCTCTGCACATGGCGCACACCACCCTTGGAAATGCCGACGTAAGACATGATCAGTACGTGCAGCACTAGGTTGGTAATGATCACGAACGCCACACCCAGACCGGCAGCAATGGCCAGGTCACGGATAACATCAATCTCGATGAACACCAGGGTGAGGAAGCCCATAGCATCAGAAATCAGGGCCAGCATGCCCGGAATATACAGGGCGCGGAAAGCCAGGCGGGCAGCGGTCACCGCATCAAAGCCCTTGGCCGCCTCGACCGCCATGGCATTCACAATCTGTACGCCGTGACTGATACCGATTGCGAACACCAGGAACGGCACCAGAACCGAATACGGGTCCAGGCCATAGCCCAGAAGCCGGAGAGTACCCAGCTGCCAGAACACCGCAATGATGGATGTCAGCACCGGAATCAGCGTGCCGGCGATGCAGCGGGAGTACCAGAACAGCAGCAGAGTGGTCAGCAGGATGGTGATACCGGCAAACCAGGCAATGGAGCCGATGCCTTCGATCAGGTCCCCGACTTTCTTGGCAAAGCCAACAATATGGATGCTGATTTGCGGATTCTGGTCCTGGTACTTGCTCCGGATCTTTTCCTCAAGTTCCTTGGAGAACGCGGCATAGTCCAGCGGCTCGCCGGTTTCCGGATTGGTCTCATACAGGGGG
>CAYUNQ010000144.1:0-6464 GCA_964446185.1 uncultured Marinobacter sp.
TACGTGGGCACCACGCAGGGCCATGCCTTCAGACAGCAGACCGCCACCACAGCCAACATCCAGTACTTTCTTGCCTGCCAGCGATACCCGCTCGTCGATGTAGTTCAGGCGCAGGGGATTGATGTCGTGAAGCGGCTTGAATTCGCTGCTGGGGTCCCACCAGCGGCTGGCCAGTGCTTCAAACTTGGCAATCTCGTTCTGGTCTACGTTCTGGTTGCTCATGGAGTGCACCTGGTTGAGATAATTAACTGAGAATCTTGTTACGCCAGTCGCTGACACGCAGCATCAGGTCTGGTACATCGATACGGGTTAAACGGCCGTCTTGCACCTGAGGTACGCCGTGAATCCAGCTGTGGCTTACTGCCCGGCCATGGTTGCTGTACACCAGGTGAGACGCCGGGTCGTACACGGGCTGCAGGAACGGGTCGCTGAGATCGACTGCAATCAGGTCAGCGAGCTTGCCGGGTACCAGCGAGCCCAGTTCGTGGTCTCGGCCCAGGGCTCGGGCGCCATTCATGGTCGCCATCTGAAGTGCGGTATGTGCCGACACGGCGGCGGCATCCCCGGCTACCACCTTGGCCACCATGGCCGCCGTTTTCAGTTCTCCGAACAGGTCCAGATCGTTGTTGCTGGCGGCGCCATCGGTACCGATGGTGACATTGATGTGGTTGTCGAGCAGCTTCTGGACCGGGCAAAAACCACTGGCCAGCTTCAGATTCGATTCCGGGCAGTGGACGATGTGCCCTCCGGCCCGGGCCAGGTGTTCCAGATCGGAATCGTCAATCTGGGTCATGTGCACATACTGGCTGTTGGGGCCCAGGGCGCCCAGTTCGGCCAGGCGGGTCACCGGGCGTTTGCCGGTTGCCTTTACCGCTTCTTCCACTTCGAAGGCGGTTTCGTGCAGGTGTATCTGCAGGGCTGCGCCGGTTTGCTGCGCCAGGTCTACGGCTGCTGTCATCGGTTGGTCCGACACCGTGTAGGGCGCGTGGGGTCCGATCGCAGGCATGATGTAGTCATCGTGCTGCCATTGGGCAATCAGGTCAGCCCCTTTGCGCAGGTATTCTTCCGGCCCGGAGCCCCACACGGTGGGATTGTCCAGCAGGGGGAAGCAGATCTGTGCCCGCATGCCGACGTCGTGGGCGACCTGGGCGGTCACTTCCGGGAAAAAGTACATATCCGAGAAGGTGGTGGTGCCGGTACGCAGCATTTCTGCCATGGCCAGGCGGGTACCGTCCATTACGAAAGGTTCGCTGACAAAGCGGCCCTCGGCCGGCCAGATGTGCTCGTTCAGCCAGGTCATCAGGGGCAGGTCATCTGCCATGCCCCGGAACAGAGACATTGCGGTGTGGCCGTGCAGGTTGATCAGTCCGGGCAGCACCACATGCTGATCCAGGTTGATGGTTTCCCGGGTGCGGAACTTTTGGTCCGCCTCGCTTTGTGGCAGAACCCCGGCAATGCGGCTGCCCTGAAGGATAACGGCCTGGTGTTCCAGAACCACGCCAAAGGGTTCTATTGGGATCAGCCAGCGGGCGTTGATCCGGGTGTCGGCTGCAGTAATGGTGTCTGCCGTCATTAACCTGCCTTGTCAGCTAGTGGCACGCTCAGCAGTGCCGGAAAATTCAACTGGGAAGTATAACCAGCCCACCGCGGCAGAACTACCCCGGCCGCCGGGCCAATGGAGGTATAAACAAGGTAGGAAAAAGCTATACTGCGATTTTTCCAACCGCACGGAGCTGTTTATGGCGAATTCCACTTCCTTCCGTTCCATGGGCACCGTTGCCATGCGCTGGCATGGTGACCGGCTTGAGCTGCTCGATCAGCGCCTGCTGCCGGGGGAAGAGCACTGGATTACTTCGGAGGGCGCTTCCGGCGTGGCTCAGTGCATTGCCGATATGGTGGTTCGCGGGGCGCCCGCTATTGGTATCAGTGCAGCCTACGGGGTTGCCCTGGCGGCACGCCATGCCGGTACTGACGATTGGCAGGGTGAGGTTGAGCGGGCGATTGATGAACTGGCCCGTTCACGCCCGACCGCCGTCAACCTGTTCTGGGCCCTGGAGCGCATGGGGAAGGTATTCCGGGCCTGCCAGTCCTTGCCGGAAGCAGCGGAGCAACTGGCTGCCGAAGCGGTTCGGATTCACGAGGAAGACCTGGCTGCCAACCTCGCCATGGCTGACTTTGCGCTGGAGGTCATGGCCCCGGAGGCGCCTGTATGCGTGCTGACGCACTGCAACACCGGGGCTCTCGCCACTGGCGGTTATGGTACGGCGCTGGGGGTGATCCGCCGTTTGCACGAGAAGCAGTTGCTGGAGCGGGTGTACGCGGATGAGACCCGGCCCTGGCTGCAGGGCAGCCGGCTGACCGCCTGGGAGCTGACCCGTGATGGGATTCCCGTCACCCTGAACGCTGATGGTGCAGCGGCCGCTATTCTGGCCAGCGGCAAGGTGAAATGGATTGTGGTGGGGGCAGACCGCATTACCGCCAACGGTGATGTGGCCAACAAGATCGGTACGTATAGCCTGGCGGTGCTGGCACGCTATCACAAGGTGGGTTTTATGGTGGTGGCGCCGTCCAGCACCGTGGATATGGCGCTGGAATCCGGTGCCGAAATTCCCATTGAAGAGCGGGAAGGTACAGAAGTCCGGGAGATTCGGGGTATTCCGCTGGCACCGGCAGGCGTGGATGTGTTCAACCCGGTGTTTGATGTCACCCCGGCTGGCCTGATCGATGCCATCGTCACCGAGAAGGGCGCCATCCGGAATCCCGATCTGGCGGCCATGCAGGCGCTATTTGCCTGACTCTTTGCCTGTGCCCGTTCTTCCTGCTGTGCTCTGACCGGCCTGGAGGTTTGCTTTCAGGTCGGCTACCTGCTTTTCCTGCTCTTCCACGAAGTGCATGGACATTTCAAAGCTGTGGCGGGTGAATTCCAGAACCTTGCGGAAGCCTTCATCGGACAGGGTGCGGGCGTCGTCATGGCGCCGGAAAATATTGATAAACTCCCGTTCCCGCTCGAACTGCAGCGGTATGCGCCCGATGCCCCAGTCGTTCAGCAGTTGCCACACCTCCGGGTTGTAGTTGCGGGTGGTGCGCATGATGAAGGGAATGGGGTCGTTGCGGGCAATCAGTGCAGCAAGGCGCAGAATCAGCTCGAATGACAGGGTAGACGTGCCGTTCTCGATGGCTTCCAGCAGGGATTTGTCTTTCAGGTTCAGGGCTTCGCTCATTTCGGCCAGAGTCAACCCGGCGACTTCGCGGATATCCTTCATGGACTGGCCGGCAGTGAGCATGGCCCGCAGCTGATCCTGAGAGTTTACCAGCGCCTTGCCTACCCGCAGGGAGGTATCGGTGGCCCTGGCGCCCAGGCGCAGGGCTGAGCCGGTAATGCCTGCTATCCGCTCCAGTATGCCATCCGGGCTCTTGGGCTTGTTGTCCCTTCCGGTCAGGCTTTCCACTTCTTCCATGGAGCGCATGGCGTGCAATGCGTCCAGCAGCATGTCCCGGAACACGGCCGCGCGCTGTTGGCTATTCCGGGATTCGGGCTCCTTGTCGCTCGCGGCCATGGTTCTTACAGCGCTTCAGCTTTGGCAGCGAAATGAGCGGGCGACAGTATAGACGCCGTGCGCTGATCCAGTTCCAGCAGGTCGGCCATGATGTGGCCCCCCTCACGGATCACGAAGTCCAGTTCGTCATCGGTGGAATCCAGGTCTGCAGCTTGCTCGTCCTGCCATTGCTCAAGTTCTTCCAGGGTCTCGAACGCCTGCTCTCCACGCAGTTCCCTGCGGGCGTTGGCAATGCTCAGCCGGGTATCTTCAATCTGGCTGTGTTGATGCTTCCGCTCGTCGTGGTTCAGGCTCACGTAGTCCATCTGGCGCTGTTGGGTAAGGAACTCGATTTCCTTCTGCAGCAGGCTGAATTCCGGGTTGGTGGCAAAGCGGGCTTCATGGCGCTCGCGCAGCTCGTCAATGATACCGCTGAAGTCGAAGTAGCGGTTGTGGGGTACAGCTTCGATCTGGTCCCAGGGCAGGGCATGGTCCAGGGCATCTTCGCCGATACGGGTTTTGTCGATGCGTGACGGGATTTCAATATCCGGGATCACCCCCTTGTGCTGGGTGGAGCCGCCGGAAACCCGGTAGAACTTGGACTGGGTAATCTTTAACTGGCCATGGTTGAGGGGCCGAACGGCCTGCACCGTTCCTTTGCCAAAGGTCTGGGAGCCTACGACCAGGCCACGGCCATAATCCTGGATGGCACCGGCAAAGATTTCAGATGCTGATGCGCTCATGCGGTTCACCAGCACCACCAGCGGGCCGTCGTAAACCACGGTGGGGTCTTCGTCGTTCAGTATCTGGACGTCGTTGTTGGCGTTGCGGATCTGCACGGTGGGGCCTTTGTCGATAAACAGGCCAACCAGGTCGTTTGCTTCGTGCAAGGCGCCGCCGCCGTTGTTGCGCAGGTCCATGACCACGCCATCTACGCCGCTCTCTTTCAGTTCACCGATCAGGTTACGAACGTCCCGGGTGGTGCTCTTGTAGTTCGGGTCACCGGCCTGCATGGCCTGGAAGTCGGCGTAAAACGTGGGAATGGTGATGACGCCGATCCGGTAAGCCTGGCCCTGGCGCTCCAGTTCGATCACTTCTTTGCTGGCGCTTTGTTCTTCCAGTTTGACCTCATCGCGGCTGATGTTGATGGCGCGGGTGATGCTCTCATCCGAGGCGTTGGCCGGAATCACTTCCAGGGTAACGGTGGAGTTGCGTGGGCCGCGGATCAGGTCTACCACTTCATCCAGGCGCCAGCCAATCACATTGACCGGCTTTTTGCCTTCCTGTGCCACCGAAACAATGCGGTCGGCCGGTTGCAGCTGACCCTGCTTGGCGGCGGGGCCTCCGGGCACCAGGCGAACCACCTTGGTGTATTCGTTGTCAGACTGCAGTACCGCGCCAATGCCTTCAAGAGACAGGCTCATGTTGATGTTGAAGTTCTCCGAGGTGCGCGGAGAGAAGTAGGAGGTGTGCGGGTCCCACATGCCGGTAAAGGCATTCATGTAGGCCTGGAAGGCATCTTCGCTGCGGGCCTGGTAGGCGCGCTTCAGCTGGCCTTCATAGCGGCGCCGGAGGTTGTCTTCGATGACGTCGTCTTCGGTACCGTTCAGGCGTTGGGCCAGCACAGCGTTCTTGATACGTTTGATCCAGAGTTGGTCCAGTGCGGCGCTATCGGCTTCCCAGGGCGCTTCGGAGCGGTCCACGCGGATTTTGTCGTTGCCCTCGAAATCCAGCTCGCCGATGCCCTCGTCGATGATTTTCAGCGCGTAGTTGAGGCGCTCGATCACCCGCTTCTGTACCAGGTTATAGATGTCGAAGCCTGGCTGCAGCTGGCCGGTTTTAAGGGCGGAACCCAGCCGGCCACGCACGCTGGAGAGGGTATCGATATCCTGCTGGGTGAGATAGATGCGCTGGTTATCGAGGTACGTCAGGTAGGCATCGAACACATCGCCGGAGAGTTCATCGCTGATGCCAAGGTTGCGAAAGTGGGTGAACTGTAGCTGGCGGGCAATCAGGATGTTGGCCCTGGCCTGGTCAATGGTGGGTGCAACCGGCTGGTAGACCGCCGGTTCTTCCAGCTTTGCCTGCAAACCGGACAGCCCGGGAACCAGCAGAGCGAGCCCCAACGCCGTGCATAGACCTGTTTTTTTCAGGGTGGCCGGCCGGGGGCTGTATTGTCTGATTTTTTCCGCAATGCTCATAAATGCATACCTGGCGATACTGGGTGTCTGGTAACGCGTAAGCCGCTGTTCTACCCGTGACTGATAAATTTATTGTAGGCAACCGCTACACCTGTTGCCATAGGCCATGGGTATAGCTTCGTGACAATATGTCCATATACGGAGCAGCCCGGGGTTATAGATTGGGGCGTGTTGCGGGAAGTAAAGAGCTGGGGCAAATTTGGGGGTTGGCCGGAGGGTGCGCCCCTCCGGCCAGTTGGTTCAGGCGAAGGTTTCGTTATTCTCCGCCTTTTTCAGCAACAGTGCCGGCGGTGTGAAACGCTCGCCATACTGGTCAGCCAGTTGCCGGGCCCGTTCGGCGAAGGCGCGAACGCCGTACTGGTTGACGAACTGGATGGCACCGCCGGTCCAGGGCGCGTAGCCAATACCGAAGATGCTACCGATGTTGGCGTCTTCCACGGTTCTCAGCACACCCTCTTCCAGGCAGCGGATGGTCTCGATGGCCTGGATGAACAGGATGCGGTCTTTCAGGTCCTGCAGTTGCACGCTGCGGGCCTTGGCCTGGTCCACGAACAGGCTTTCCAGCTCCGGCCACAGGTATTTCTTGCCTTTATCCGGATACTCGTAGAAACCGGCGCCGGCGGCTTTGCCCTTGCGGCCGTAGCTATCCACCATGGCATCGATGACGGCCTCGGCCGGGTGCGGTTGCCAGGTGCCGCCGGCGGCTTCGGTGTCTTTCCGGCTCTGG
>CAYUNQ010000145.1:0-1873 GCA_964446185.1 uncultured Marinobacter sp.
AACGGATTTTTTTGCCTTGGTGATGACGGCATGCTGTCCGGCGACAATGCCCATATCGCGCGCCGCGTTGTCGATGGCCTTCGGATTCTCTTTAACGTCGCCCAGGCCCATATTGAGAACGATCTTCTCAATTTTCGGGATTTCCATGACATTGGAAATACCGAGTTTTTCCTTCAGTTCCGCTCTCAGATGGTTTTCGTACTGCTCTTTCAAGGTCCCCATCATCAACTCCGTAAGCGGTCAGGCCCTACTTTTTTAAGGTTTCGATTGTCGCCTTGCAACCTTTGCACATTCGGGTCTTGGTGCCGTCTTCCAGCACCTTTGTGCCGATACGCACGGTCTCGGTGCATTCCGGACAGACGATCATGACATTCGAACAATCGATGCCGGCTTCCCGCTCGATGATCTGTCCGGACTGGGTCGCGTCCTTGGCTTTCTGATGTTTCTTGATCATGTTGATCCCGGAAACAATCACTTTACCATCGGCCTGAACTTTCAGGACTTTACCACGCTTGCCTTTATCTTTCCCCGTGGTGACGATTACTTCGTCATCTCGTTTGATCTTTTTCATAACCGGCCTCTGGTCCTTTAAAGTACTTCGGGTGCCAGTGAGATAATCTTCATGAACTTTTCATTACGCAGCTCACGGGTAACCGGTCCGAAGATACGGGTACCAATGGGCGCGTCCTGGTTGTTCAGAAGTACCGCCGCGTTACCGTCAAAACGGATCAGAGAACCGTCTGGACGACGCACACCCTTACGGGTACGTACTACAACAGCCTTGAGGACCTGGCCTTTCTTCACCTTGCCGCGGGGGATGGCTTCCTTAACGGTTACCTTGATGATATCCCCAACGGTTGCATAACGCCGGTGAGATCCGCCCAGGACCTTGATGCACATAACCTGACGTGCACCACTGTTATCCGCGACTTCAAGCATTGTTTGAGTCTGAATCATGGTTGTTCTCCGGGCGAATTACACCTTGGCAGCGCGTTCGGTGACTTCCACCAGGGCCCAACTCTTGGTCTTGGAGACCGGACGGGTTTCCTGAATGGTAACGGTGTCACCAATGTTGCACTGATTGCTTTCATCGTGTGCATGGATCTTGGTAGAACGCTTCATGTACTTACCGTACAGAGGGTGTTTAACCTGACGCTCTACCAGGACCACGATGGACTTGTCCATCTTGTTGCTCACGACCTTTCCGCTCAGAGTTCTGGCAGTTTGGGTAGCTTCGGTCATGTCACTGTCCTGCCTTTTCATTCAATACTGTTTTCACGCGAGCGATATCGCGCTTCACCCCGCCGAGAAGGTGAGACTGATTCAGCTGACCTGTCGCCTTACGCATGCGCAGGTTGAACTGCTCCTTCAGGAGGTCGATCAGCTCTTTGTTCAGCTCCTCGACTGACTTTTCACGCAGCTCTGTTGCTTTCATCACATCACCGTCCTCTTAACAAAGGTGGTCTGTACCGGCAGTTTGGCTGCAGCCAGAGTGAAAGCTTCCCGAGCGATTTCCTCGGATACACCTTCCATCTCATACAGCATGCGGCCTGGCTGGATTTCAGCCACCCAATACTCGACAGAACCTTTACCTTTACCCATACGTACTTCAAGCGGCTTACCGGTGATCGGCTTGTCCGGGAAGACCCGAATCCAGATCTTACCGCCCCGCTTGATGCGACGAGTCATGGTACGACGCGCTGCCTCAATCTGACGCGCAGTTATACGCCCACGAGTGGTCGCCTTCAATCCGTATTCACCGAAGCTCACCTTATTGGCGCGGTGAGCAAGACCGGTGTTACGGCCTTTCATTACCTTGCGGAATTTGGTGCGTTTTGGTTGCAGCATTAGAGTGCCCCTTTACTTAGAACCT
>CAYUNQ010000145.1:1883-6444 GCA_964446185.1 uncultured Marinobacter sp.
CCAGAGGCTTTCTTGTCAGCACGGACCTGCTCCATACCACCAAGAATCTCACCTTTGAAGATCCATACCTTTACGCCGATAATGCCGTAAGTGGTCTTCGCTTCGTAGGTTGCATAATCAATATCTGCACGCAGTGTGTGCAGAGGTACACGACCTTCGCGATACCACTCGGAACGTGCGATCTCAGCACCCCCAAGACGACCACCAACCTGAATCTTGATACCCTTGGCACCCTGGCGCATGGCGTTCTGTACCGCACGCTTCATAGCGCGACGGAACATCACACGACGCTCCAGCTGGCCGGCAACGTTTTGCGCTACCAGGCGGGCATCCAGGTCCGGCTTGCGGACTTCTTCGATGTTGATGTGCACAGGCACACCCATCATGTCGCTAACTTCACGACGCAGACGATCAACATCTTCACCCTTCTTACCGATAACAATACCGGGGCGGGCGGTATGGATCGTGATCCGGGCGTTCTGAGCAGGGCGCTCGATCACGATCTTGCTGACAGACGCCTTTACCAGACGCTTGTCGAGGAACTCGCGAACCTGAATATCATTCAGAAGATTCTTCGCGTAGTCCTTTTTATCGGCATACCAAACTGAGTTGTGCTCTTTGATCACACCCAGGCGCATGCCGGTTGGATTTACTTTATGACCCATCTGAGCATCTCCTACTTGTCGGCGACCTTGACGGTGATATGACAGGTGCGCTTCATAATACGGTCAGCGCGCCCCTTGGCTCGAGCTTTGATTCGCTTAAGCGTTGGGCCCTCATCCACCATGATGGTGGAAACCCTCAGATCATCAACGTCCAGACCTTCGTTATGCTCAGCGTTGGCAATGGCAGACTCAAGAGCCTTCTTGATTACTACCGCTGCCTTTTTCGGGCTGAAAGTCAGAATGTTCAGGGCGTCCTCAACAGCCTTGCCGCGTACCTGGTCGGCGACAAGACGTGCTTTCTGAGCTGAGAGGCGAGCGCCCTTATACTTGGCTGCTACTTCCATTTCTATTACCTCACAATCAGCGTTTAGCTTTCTTGTCGGCCGCATGGCCACGATAAGTACGCGTTGCCGCGAACTCACCCAGTTTATGACCGACCATATCTTCGGTGACATAAACCGGCACGTGCTGCTTGCCGTTGTGGACTGCAATGGTCAGGCCTACCATCTCCGGAAAGACTGTTGACCGGCGGGACCAGGTTTTAATGGGCCGCTTGTCATTCGCTTCCAGAGCTGCCTCGACCTTCTTCAACAGATGCAGGTCTATAAAAGGACCTTTCTTTAAAGAACGTGGCACAGCAATTACCTCTATGTAGTCGTTTACTTGGCCGAACGACGACGTACTATCATTCTGTCAGTACGCTTGTTCTTACGAGTCTTATGCCCTTTGGTCGGAACACCCCACGGAGTAACCGGGTGACGTCCGCCAGAGGTACGCCCTTCACCACCACCATGCGGGTGGTCAACTGGGTTCATAGCAACACCACGTACTGTTGGCCGTTTGCCGCGCCAACGTGATGCACCCGCTTTACCAAGCTGCTTGAGGCTGTGTTCGCTGTTGGATACTTCGCCCAGCGTTGCACGGCAATCTACAAGCACCTTACGCATTTCACCTGAACGCAGGCGGATAGTGGCATACGCCCCTTCCCGAGCTACCAGCTGTACGGATGCGCCCGCGGAGCGAGCCAGCTGGGCACCTTTGCCAGGCTTCAGTTCGACGCAGTGGATCACAGAACCGACCGGAATGTTCCGGAGCGGCAGAGTGGAGCCCACCTTAATCGGCGCGTCGACGCCGGAACGCACAGGGTCACCTGCTTTCATACCTTTGGGAGCGATGATGTAACGACGCTCGCCATCGGCGTACTTCAGCAGTGCGATGTGCGCAGAGCGGTTCGGATCGTATTCCAGGCGCTCAATGATCGCCGGAACACCATCTTTGGACCGCTTGAAATCGATAACACGGTAGTGCTGCTTGTGGCCACCACCAATATGACGAGTAGTAATGCGGCCAGCATTGTTACGGCCACCTGTTTTACTCTTGCTTTCTACCAACGGCTCGTAAGGACGTCCTTTGTGCAGATCCGGGTTGTAAAGTTTTACAACGTGACGGCGTCCGGCAGATGTTGGCTTGGTTTTGACGATCGGCATATTACGACCCCTTTACCTTATTCCACATCCAGAAAATCGATGTCCTGACCTTCTGCCAGCTTGACGTAAGCCTTACGAATGTCATTACGCTTGCCGAACCCGCGGATAGTGCGCTTAAGCTTACCCTTACGGTTCAGAACCTGAACACCTTCGACGGTGACGTTGAACAGCTGCTCAACGGCTTTTTTGATCTCCGGCTTGGTTGCATCAGGGGCTACACGAAACACCACCTGACCATGCTCTGCCACCAGAGAAGCTTTTTCTGATACGTGCGGCCCCAGAAGGACCTTGTAAATACGTTCCTGATTCATCCCAGCATCTCCTCGATCTTCTTCAGAGCGGGAACCGTTACCACGACTTTCTCGTAGGCAACCAGGCTGACCGGATCCAGACCCGCAACATCACGAACATCCACGTGAGGAACGTTACGGGAAGCCAGGTGCAGGTTCTGCTCAACGTTCTCGGACAGGATCAGGGCATTGGAAACACCCAGGTCCTTCAGCTTGGCAGTAAACGCCTTGGTCTTGGGGCTATCGACAACAATGTCGTCAACCACAACCAGACGCTCCTGACGAACCAGCTCCGACAAAATAGAGCACATGGCCGCACGATACATCTTACGGTTAACCTTCTGCTCGAAGTCGCGAGGCTTGGCTGCGAAGGTTACACCACCGGAGCGCCAGATCGGGCTACGGATGGTTCCGGCACGCGCACGGCCGGTACCCTTCTGGCGCCACGGCTTCTTGCCGCCGCCGCTAACTTCGGAACGCGTTTTCTGAGCCTTGGTACCCTGGCGGCCGGCTGCCATATAGGCAGTAACCACCTGGTGAACCAGAGCTTCATTAAAATCTTTGGCAAACGCAGCGTCGGAAACCGAGATCCCCTTGCCGCTACCAGTAATTGTCAATTCCATCGCTCCGCTCCTCAGGCTTTAACTGCAGGCTTGATGACAACATCGCCGCCAGTTGCGCCAGGCACGGCACCACTTACCAGCAGCAGGTTGCGCTCGGCATCGACCCAGCTGACCAGCCATCTTCTTGCCCTTGAATACCTTACCCGGAGTCTGGTTCTGACCAATGGAACCCGGAGCACGGTGGGACAGAGAGTTACCGTGAGTAGCGTCCTGCATAGAGAAGTTCCAGCGCTTAACACCGCCCTGGAAACCCTTACCCTTGGACTGACCGGTGGCATCAACCACCTGACCGTCTTCGAATACAGAAACAGTGAGCTCGCCACCCGCAACCAGATCTTCGCCTTCGCCGTCAGCCAGACGGAATTCCCACACGCCACGACCAGCTTCAACACCCGCTTTCGCGAAGTGACCAGCAGCAGCCTTGGTTACACGGGAGGAACGACGAGAACCTACGGTTACCTGCACAGCGCGGTAGCCGTCGTTTTCGAGAGTTTTGAGTTGGGTAATGCGGTTGGGCTCAACCTCAATTACCGTAACAGGCAGAGCCTGCCCTTCGTCCGTAAAAATACGGGTCATACCGGCCTTACGACCGACAACACCAATTGCCATGTTTCACCTCTTAAGTGTACGGGGCTTGCACCCTCTATGGCCTATGACAGTTACACACACTAATACCGGACGGTATTAGCCGAGGCTGATCTGAACGTCTACACCTGCTGCCAGGTCCAGTTTCATCAGAGCATCCACTGTCTTTTCCGTCGGCTCAACGATGTCGAGCAAACGCTTGTGCGTACGAATTTCATACTGGTCGCGCGCGTCTTTGTTGACGTGCGGGGAAACCAGAATCGTGTACTTTTCCTTCCGCGTCGGCAGAGGGATAGGGCCACGCACCTGAGCGCCGGTCCGCTTAGCGGTATCGACGATCTCCTGCGTGGACTGGTCGATCAGGCGATAATCAAACGCCTTCAACCGGATTCGAATTTTTTGGCTTTGCATGATGCACCAAACTCCACTCGTAGCAGCTACTAGTTAGCCGACCTTCAAAAAAAGGAGCCGCATTGTATGCATAATACCCAACCGTGTCAACCGCCACTGCAATTGACCAGGCCAGGACTGCATTGCGACTTAAACGGAAAAAGGGGCTGAATGATTCAGCCCCTTTTTCCTGATCAATTGAGCATATTACTCAATGATCTTGGCAACCACGCCGGCACCAACGGTACGGCCACCTTCGCGAATCGCGAAGCGCAGACCATCTTCCATGGCGATCGGAGCGATCAGGGTAACAACCATTTTCACGTTGTCGCCCGGCATTACCATTTCTACGCCTTCCGGCAGCTCGCAAGAACCGGTCACGTCAGTGGTCCGGAAGTAGAACTGCGGACGGTAGCCCTTGAAGAACGGAGTGTGACGACCGCCTTCTTCCTTGCTCAGCACGTACACTTCGCACTCGAACTGGGTGTGGGGCTTGATGGAACCAGGAACACACAGAACCT
>CAYUNQ010000146.1:0-6438 GCA_964446185.1 uncultured Marinobacter sp.
GGCGTGGCCTTCACCCAGCGGCCGTTCAGGTACAGCTCGATAAACCCGTGCATGCGAAACACATCCGACTGCAGCCATTCGATCAGTTTGGGGCTGGACAAGTGGTTGCGTACATCGGCCAGGCCCAGCCGGCTGGGAATGCCCAGGGCCCGCGCGGCCGCGCCCAGAAGAATAGCCTTGGGAATGCAGTAGCTTTCACCGGATTGCAGGGCATAGCCGGCAGACAGGGTGCGGGGTTCTGCCCGGAACACATAGGGGTTGTACTGGATACCGTCACGCACCGCCAGGTACAGCACCTTCATTTGCTCTACCGGGTCGTCCGGAACACCGGCCAGCTGCTCCTGGAGCCAGGCGGCCACGGCGGGGTGGTCGTAGTCGAAGAAGGGCGTGGCTTTGAGGTAGTTGTCCATGTCCGGATTCCAGGGTGAGCGCATGATTGAATGATGATGGCCTGATTAGCAAACTACGGGCAATGGCATTTTGTACCAAAGGCATTGCTCGCAGGCACCACCAACTGCGTGGCCACCATGACTGATAGATGAAAAAAGCCCCGGCCGGAGCCGGGGCAAAGTGCTCTTACAAGAACGGCAGGGGTTAGCGGTCTTCGTAACGCTCGTGCTTGAAGAACACGCCGGAATCGCCGAATTGCGAGGCAATCATGTCGGAGGTGAGGGTAAGCTCACCCAGCTTGCGGGCGCTGTTCCGGCGCTCGGTGGCCAGCCTGCGGTTAGCAGACGGGAAGATCGAGGTACGGATGTCCTGGTCCGTGGCGTACACGTCATACAGCTTGGTGCCTTCGGTCAGGGTCATCAGGCTTTCCCGGAAGTCGTGGGGCTCGCTCGGGAAGCTGGCCTTCAGGTCCGGGTTGGGCACGAAGTACACCTGGGTGGGGGCCTTGGCCCGGCTCACGGAATCGCCGCGCTGGGTTACTTCAGAGAAGTCGTTCACCATCAACCGGGTGGGCTTGGTGGTAACCAGCGAGAACAGGATGGTGCTGCCGATGGAGTCGTTCAGCTCCGGCGACACGTAGTTGGACAGTTCGTTGGCGAAGAAGTTGTGGTTGTTACCCTGGCCAGACAGGGTGTACAGGGCCGATACGTTGCGTGATGGCTGGCCATCCACAAACAGTTTCAGGGCCATGCCCGGGGCAAAACCGCGCTCCTGCGGATCGCCGGTGACAGACAGCCGCAGCAGGCCATGGTCGGCACCTTCAAACAGTCCGGTGAAGCCGTGGCCGGAGGTGGCGTTGAACTGCACCCTGCCCATCACGGCCTGCGGGTGGATCGGCTTTTCATAGCCGGCCGGGGCCACGTCGGATTCCACTTTCACCTTGTCCCACAGCACTTTGCTGATCAGGCCGCCGATATCCACATCCTGTTGGGCCGGCAGTTCACCTTCGTTGTACTCGGTGCGCACGGCGCCGTTAACCCACAGGTGCATCTGCTTCTGCTCCGCACTCCAGCTCTCATACTCGGCCGGCATGTTCAGGCCCCAGGGCTTGAACGCGTTGTCCATGCCTGCCAGGGCGCTGCTCAGGGCCGGGTGGTGGCGCTTGAGTACGTCAACCATGGTGTTGTTTTCTACCCAGTCCATACCTTCCGGGGTGTACACCTCCGGAGTGTAGTCGGTGGTAAAGAAGCGGTCAGTCATCAGACGGCGGGAGGCGTTCAGGATGAAGATCTGGAACGAGGTTTCACCAAAGCCGAAACCGTCCGGGCGGGTTTCTTCCGCCAGTGAACCGACCAGGGTATCGATCAGTTCGATGTCGTTGTTGTACAGGCGCTTGAGGTTGGCCAGCAGTTCCGGGTCGGAGGTCAGGTCTTCAAACTTCTTGATTTCCTTGAGGCCAATGGCCCGGCGGAATTCATTGTAGCGGGGTACGCCACGCTCGCGGTCACGCAGGACGTCGATGGCGGCCATATCGATGTCGCCAATCAGCGGCATGGACAGGTTCCGGAGGAACTCCGGGTAGTTTTCCAGTACCAGCGCACCCGGGTGGGTGATGCCGAAGGAATACCACAGGCGGTCTGCGCCCACATCGTCCAGGACATCCTCGGCGTCGCCGTCACGGGTATCCGGAATGGCAATACGCTCGCTCACTACGTTGGTGCCTACATCGTACACTTCGATGTCATCGCGCAGCGGGTGCATGCGGTACACCGACACGAATTCTTCGGTCAGGGTGTAGGGCACGTCATAGTTGTTGGGCGCGCGGGAGCCCACGAGGCCGCCCAGTGCGTGGTCAATCACGCCCGGTTGGGTGATGTCGCTGTCGATGCCCAGCATCCGGAACAGGTTGGCAACGCCGGAGACGTTATTGGTCAGTTCATCCAGTGCGTTCTGGAAGAATTCCCGGTTCTCGATGTCACCGCCTACGCCCCACCAGTTGGCGTACATGGCGCGCTTGAGTACCGGGTTATCGAGGATGGCCGGAGTCCATTCCACGGTGTGGATCTTGGCCATCAGGGCCGAGTTTACCAGCCGGGCCTTGTCGTACAGCCACTGGTCAGTGGCGTTCGGGTACTGCTGCTTCAGGCGCTCGGCAATGGCGTTGTGTTCCTGGGTGAACAGCCGGTGCAGCATGCTCAGGCCAACCCACCAGTTTTCGTTGAAGCCGGTAACCGGCTTGCCGCTCATGAATTCCGTGGGCAGCGAGTTGTCGGCATCCACTTTCAGTTTGCCGTCGACAAAGGCCCGTACCTTGTCGCTGGTTTCCTTGTCGCTGCCGTACAGCTGGGAGCCGTCCCACCAGTGGGTGTTGGTGTTCTGGTAAGTGGCCGGACGGCCGGCTTCTGCGGCGGTACGGCTCGGATCAGGCTGGGTACGCTGCACGCTCATGGTGCCGGAACCCAGCGGGTCGCCGTCTGGTAGCGGGAATACGATATCGTCGCCATCCATGCGCGGGCCGTGGTCGAACCAGTCGTGCACCATGAACTGGATCCACGCTGCAGCGGCAAAGTTAACGATGGTGGCCGGCTTCATTTCCTCGCCCCGGGCCATCAGCACATTACTGACTTCCCTGGGGTTCGGGGTCAGCAGGATGTCGTTCTCGGTTTCGGCGTAGGTGAGTGCAGGGTCTACGTTGCGGCCGAAACGGGCGAAGGCGGAACCTTCAGCCGGGTTTTCCAGGATGTTACAGGTGCCGTCTTCGGTCCGGGCGGTCTTGCTGCGCTCGTCACAGGTGATTTCGGTGTTCAGGCGGTCCCAGTTTTCCAGGTCGAACATGTTGTTGTTGAGCAGTTCGGTGCGTTCTGCGCTGAGTGTCAGCAGTCCGCCAACTATGCCGATGGTGCCGAACTTGGTGAGTGCGGGCCAGGTGACCCACGGAGTGATACTCATGATCCCTCTCCTTGCTTCAGTTTATTGTGTTTGTTGGAGCAGGGATCAGGGTCGCGGGCCGGGCAAAAAATTACCCCCTACCGGGGGAGGGGGTGGAGGGGGTTTTTCTGGCGCGTTTCCGGAAATGTGAACTGTTGGGCGCTTTCGTTGTCGCTTCAGGCGTCATGCCTTGGCCGGTCTTTCGCGGTGGCCAGCAGTACGGCTTCGGTGCGGTTGGATACGCCGAGCTTGGCGTAGATGTTTTTCAGGTGCCATTTGATGGTGGAGAGGGTGTTGCCGGTCTGTTCGCTGATCTGCCGGTTATTCAGGCCTTCCAGTAACAAGCCGTAAATGACCTGTTCCCGGGTGGTGAGCTGTGCGGTGGGCGCCGGGTTGGCTGCTGCGTTTACGGCAAGCAGGTTGCCGTAAAGGGCCTGGTAGTTATCCGGTAAATCCAGCCCCTGGCCGGCGGCGGCCGACAGCAGGGTGTCAAAGCCCGGAGCTTCATCGAACAGGTTGCGGGTCAGGTTGTGCAGGCCGTAGTCCTGGACCAGGTTATTGACGGTTTGCCGGCTGTCCTGGTTACCCGGCGGTTCGCAGAGCTGGCGGTTGGTGTCGATAGCCAGGGCCCGGGCGACCAGCCCGGTCTCCCTCAGTTCCCTGGCCAGCACCCGAAGAATTCGGGCGGCAATCGCCGGGCGGCCGGTGGCTCGCAGCCAGTAAACTGTCGCCAGGCCCTGGCGTTCCCGCTGTTCGGTGTAGGCCTGCGGCTTGTCCCACTCGCCAGCCTGCAGTTTTTCGGCCAGCCGGGCCCGCTGTGCCAGTTGTTCAACCCGCTCCCGGCTGCCGCCCAGCCAGGCCTGACGCAGGCGCTCGGCCAGCAGGTGGCTGAGAAAGCGCTGGTTGCGGGCCGGCTCCAGGATGTGTTCCAGCTTGGCCAGCAAGTGGGTGGCTTTATCCGTCTGGCCGTTAGCGAACAGGCAGCGGGCGTAGGTCAGGTAAACCGTGGCGATCACTTCAATAGCAGAGGTTTTGTTCAGCTTGGGCAGCAGGTCGTTACACAGGCTGGCGGCTTCGGTCAGCCGGTTCTGGTCGTACAGGGCAACCACCATGGCGGTACTGCGCAGAATGCGGGTGGCACCGTGGGGAGCCATGGTGCTGTAGGCCTGTTCCACATCCCGGGTAGCCTGCCCGGGCCGGCCCAGGCTGCGGTGGCACAGGGCAATGATCAGCCCGGCGTAGTCTGCCATAAAGTGATGGCCGGTCTGCTTCAGGGCTTCCTGGCCTTGCCGGGCGTAGTTCAGCGCCTGTTCCGGCCGGGCATGCTGCAGGTGATGGTAGGCCGCCATGCACAGGCACAGCGGATAGATGTCGTAGTGCCGGCTGTGCCGCACCAGGTCGTCGTAGTCTTCCCGGCTGATAAACCGGGTATCGTTCTGGAACATCTCCAGATACAGCTGCAGAAAGCGAACCAACACCTGGTGGTGATCGGCCACCACATCCTGCGGACTGCTGCGGCGAAAGCTCTCCAGCATGGTGCCGGCCTGGTCGAAGCGGCGAGACAGGATCAGCGCACAGATCAGCGGCACTGCAATGGCGGTGCGCAGCAGCAGGGGGTTGCCTTGCAGGTGGTCTTCCCAGAACAGGATGCCGGAGAAGTGGCCTTCCCGGGCCCAGACGGTGAAGGCCGCTTCCAGTGCATCACCCAGCAGCATGGGCTGTTCGCTGGCGTGTGCGTGTTTCAGGGCCTGGTGATAGTCCCCGGCCTCCAGGTACCAGGCGGCGGCGCGGCGGTGCAACACCGGCACCAGTTCCGGTGCTTCCCGCTGCAGGCGGGTTTGCAGGAAGCCTCGCAACAAAGGGTGAAAGCGGTACCAGCCGGCATCGAGCCCCAGGGGCATCACAAACAGTTGCTGGCGGGCCAGTTCTTCCAGCATCAGGGCGCTGCCGGAGTGCCGGAGAACCTGGTCGCACAGGGGGCCGGTCATCCGGTCAAACAGGGAGCTTTGCAGGCACAGGCTGCGCAGGGAATCCGGCAGGCCCCGCAGTACCATGTCGCCGAAGTAAGCCATTACATCCGGCTGGTGGCCGGCAAAGGTGTCCAGTGCTTCCTCTCCACTGCGCCGCGCGGCCAGCAAGGCCAGCCGGAGCCCGGTTACCCAGCCTTCGGTCAGCCGCAGCAGGTGGTCGAGGGTGTTTTCGGACACCCTGGCCTGGTCCAGCGCCTGGCACAGTTGCCGGGTTTCTGCCGTGCTGAAGCGCAGGTCTTCGTGGGTCAGTTCGGTGAGCTGGTTGTGCAGGTGTAACTGGCTGAGCCGCAGTTCCGGTTCGGCGCGGCTGGCGATCAGCAGGCGCAGGCACTCGGGCGGGCTTTCCAGCAGATAATTGAAGGTGTCCAGAATCAGAGGGCGTCCGGCCAGGTGCTGGAAATCGTCAATCACCACAACCACCGGATGGCAGACGCCGGCCAGGCCCTGGCGCAGCGCTTCGGCGATGTCAGCCGGGTTTTCATTATTGCCGGCATCGAAGGGCGTGAAGGCGGTGGGGTCGAAGGCGGGAACCTCGGTTCGCAGCGTTTCCCCCAGCCGCCCGAAAAACTGGGCCTGGTTGCTGTCACGTTCGCTCAGGGCCAGCAAGGCAATGGCAGCATCCGGATTGGTATTCAGCCACTGTCGGATCAAGGTGGTTTTGCCATAGCCGGCCGGGGCGGTGATCAGGGTCAGCCGCCCGGTTATGCCACTCTGCAGTTTGTGCACGAGCGGTGATCGTTTCAGTAGCGACGGCATACTGTTGGCCGTCAGGGGTTCCATCAGCATGGGTTTGTTTTTGTTGTTGTGCCGGCCTTTGGCCGGTCAGGGATGAAATCCAAGAATAGTACGAAGCGCGGAGGCTAACCTTTGATCAATTCACATTGTCGAATATCAATTTTGGCCCTGTGTACGGCTTAACGGGGCTTGTCAGGCCAATTGAAGTGGCGGTCCAGCGGCGTAACGTGAGGGTTATTCAACAAGAAAGACAAACCGGGGAGACCTCCGCATGAACCAACAACACTACGATGTCCTGATCATCGGTGCCGGGGTATCCGGCCTTGTCCATGTCGGCCGCCATCTTGTCGAATAC
>CAYUNQ010000147.1:0-3312 GCA_964446185.1 uncultured Marinobacter sp.
ATCCGGACTAATGGCGGCGTGGGTTTTGGAAGAGTTGCCACTGAGCTTCGCAACTGGTTGAAGGGTCTCGGTATTCCATAGAACGACGCCACCGAAGTTGGATGAAAACCGTAATTCATCAGAATCTCGAACGGGCGGGGTGCTTTCGTCGATGAGGCGCTCGTCAGAGGAGCGCAGCCCGCGGCCTGCAGTCAGCAAAAGCCCTGAGTCAGACAAGCTGATATTGAGGAGTTTGCCGGTGCCGACGAAGCTGGGGCTGTTGCTGTCCCGGAGTACCGGGGAAAGGCTTTCCCCGTGGCCGAGAAACAGGTTCCAGTGTTCATCAACAGACCAGTAGCGGCCATTCTGATGGTCGTACGCGTGGCCATAGACTGGAAAGTGTTCAAACTGCTCCAGTATGTTGCCGCTAACGTTTTGCCGATAAACATTGTTATTCAGGTCTTGCCATAAGTAGTTTGGTTGGCCTCCCACAAAAAACGCACTGTAGATATTGGCTTCGCCCGAAACCTTCTGATGATTTAGTTCTGATAGGTTCCACAACACCAGCTCGTTACTTCGGTGTGTTGTTACTACCCACTGGCCGTCCTTGGAGACTCCGATTGCCATGACGGGGCCGTAAAATACTGGCAGAAAACGGTAACCAAGCAGCCCCACCAGAAGGACAAGCAAGATTATTGCGGCTTTGGGGAAAAGGTTTTGCTTAGTAGCGACCAAAGGAGCCTCCTTTAGCTTCCAGAATCCGGTCCATAATGGCTTCTTTGAATGACTTCTCAAATACCTCTTGGCTGGGAATCCTCATTCCGGAATGACTGAAAAGCCATGTCGACTGATTAACTACTTGAAAGACTCCGGTATTCCGTTTTTCTTGGATAAAACGATCGAGGTGACGTGATTCTGGATTATCCGCCACCTCCTCAAACCCCACATACCCCAACGCCGGCCTGGGCGGCTGTTCCGTCTGCCAGTTATTCACCGCCAGTTTCCTGAGCCGCTGAATGTAATCCTTCGCCACTTCCACGCTGATGCTCGCCCGGTGGTTGAGCGGGGCCAGCAACCTGTACCGGGGTGGTCGTTCGCCTTTGCGCAGGCAGTCTATGCAGGGCTGCCAAAGGGCCCTCGCTTCCGCGATGATGTCTTGTTCCAGGCGCTGCCAGTTCTGCAGGGCTCTCCTTCGGAGCTCCTTGGCCGGGTAGCCTCGTTGAGATACTGCGTCTTCCCGGTAGGACAGCGGCAGGTAGTCCTTGTACAGCTTTTCGATCGCGGGCCCGAAACCGTTATCGAGAAAGCTGGGGAAGGTCCACCATTTCTTGTCGTAGGCTCCGCGAAAGTAGCCAAGCACTTCATCCATGGGATCATCGGCTGAGACAACGTCCCAGGTGGCCAGGCCAAGGGGCGAGACACGGCCAACAATTTTTCGCCACAGGCGTTCATCCTCTTGGCTATGCGGCCCGAGGATGCCGTCACCCTTTGAGTGCAGGACGACGATCTGGCGGGCCGCTTTATAAGCCGCCGGAAATACACCCAGCCCAAGGGGATGTACATCCCGTGTTGGATCGTTGCTCAGGGCATTGTCGGCTACCGCCGGTTGCCACAGAAATAAATGGTCAACCAGGTTGTTGCGGCCGGTCGTGCCCAGAATGTTCAGCGCCGTTAGCGCCACTCGCGCGCCCAGGGAGTGGGTAATCAGATTAATGCCAATGCCGGCATCCTGCAGTTGTTGCAGCAACGGCACCAGCCGCCGGCCGGCGGTCATGGCGTTGAGTTCTGCCTGCATGAAGTCCGTGGAGCCAGTGTCACCGGGCCAGGAGATGTTGATGATCCGGCTGAAGTGCATCCAGTCAACATCATCGAAACCGGCGGCTTTATTCAGGCAGTACTCCATGTGCACCGACCAGTTGTGGAGGCCGCTGCCGTTGACGCCTTCATCATTCACCCAGTGCTCAAGACTTTCCCTGATTGCTTTTGGGTCCTGCTTCACTGTGGCGTTGTATGGATGCCACTCCAGCGTGCTGAGAGGTGAGCGAGGATTGGGGTTGCGACGAACCCCCTTCACGAAACGCCCCCACTCCCCATGGGGCACGTTATACCCATGCACAAAAATCAGGGCGTTATTGCCGTTGGCGCTGAAATATTCCAGTTGCTCCGGGGTGAGCTTGTCCGCCTGAGGGTCGGCTTCCTCCCGCAGGTTGATGATCACCGGAGGGGGCAGGTGAATGGACGTTGCTTTGCGCTCACCCGGAATGACGTCAAGCGGGACGCCGTCTTGCAACACTTGCCCCGGTGTGAACCGGGTCTTGCGGCTGATGGTGTCGAAGCCAATCAGGTGTTCTCCGGCAGGCTCTTCCGGCCAGTGCCACCGGGCCTGGCCAACAGTGACGTCGGCAAACCGGACAAGGTGGTCGTCACGGGCTTCCGGGTCTGGCTGCAGATTTCCGGTGTGTTCCTGTTCGTTAACATGCCGGAGCTTGCCGGGGTTGCTAAATGGCCGGGGGCGGCCGAGGGTATCGCAGCGCTGCAGGGCTACACTGGCCTTTTCCTGGCAACAATCCGGAGCGCCGTACATACCGAGCGGTGTGGCGCTGGGTTCAAAAGCTAATCTGGTTGAACTGCCCATTCAGGGTCCCTCCTGAGGTACGATTTGCGTCAGTGCTTCGAGCCGGCCGGACCAGACATCCGAGCTTGTCCTGGCCGTTGTCAGCTCCGTGGCGGTTAACGGCTGGCGGAAGCCAGCCTGAATCAGCACTTCCATGCCTTCCACCAATCCCTGCTCGCTGGGCGCGCCCAGCTCTTCGAGCTGCTGGCACCAGTGCCGGATGATAGGTTCCGGGCGCTTGCTCGAATCAGCGAAAGCACGAATCAAAAGGTCTTTCCGGTGAGCTTCCACGGCGGCGAGGTTGTCCCGGCCCAGGGACAGAGGCCCGGTCGCTTCCGGCAGGGTGGCCTGGTTACCATCGCTACAGGACCGAAGTGCCCAGAAGGTATCGTTATAACAGCCATGAATCGCCGCAAGAGGGCCGAGTACTTGCTGCCTCTGGAGGGCCGTAAGCGAAGCACCGAGAGTGCCAAGTGAGGCGCTGTCGGCGTAGCGGAACAGGCTCTCTCCATAGGGCGTCATGACTTTGTTCAGGGTGACCAGATGCTGGCTGATGCTATCGAGCGAAAGGTTGCTGCCGTACAGGGCAAGGGCCTTGCCTTCCTGATAGCTGGCCCGCAGCCATTCTGAGCAGGCATCCCTTTCCGGAATGATAAGTATGGGGCCTGCGTAGGCTTCTTCCTGGCTTTGGGTGTAGATCCAGGGCAGGTCGTAAACCG
>CAYUNQ010000147.1:3322-6391 GCA_964446185.1 uncultured Marinobacter sp.
GCTCAAATAACAGGCGCAATGCTTCCGGGAACCTGGCAAGGTCGACCAGGTAGCCGCAGGGTGTGTCGGTGGGCAGTTCGGTGATATAGCTGAATTCTGTCTGTTCGGCCGCAGCATCCGGGCTGCTGGCGCTGACATCGATCCTGATGTCCATGATGTGTCCTTACATTGTTACAGCGAGCGCCAATAATAGAAATTTCCTGCCGGGGTGTCACCCTTAGTGCTTTGTAAATGTTAAATGACTCCGGTAACCGTTGGCTGATTCAGTAAATGCAACGCAAGAGGGGCGCCAACCGGCGCCCCTCTTGCGTTCAGGTCAGCGATGCTTACTTGCTGCTGACAAACTCCGGATAGGCTTCCAGGCCACACTCCGACAGGTCTACACCTTCGTACTCGTCTTCCTCGCTTACCCGGATACCCATCACTGCTTTGATGATGCCCCAGACAACCAGGCTCATTACGAACACCCAGACGAAGATGGTCAGGGCACCGATCAGCTGGCCGCTGAAGCTGGCGTCGCCGTTGGTGACTGGTACCAGCAGCAGGCCGAGCAGACCACAGACACCGTGGGCAGAGATGGCGCCGACCGGGTCGTCGATGCGCAGCTTGTCCAGGGTCACGATGCTCAGTACCACCAGCAGGCCGCCCAGCAGGCCCCAGATAGTGGAGGTCAGCGCGCTCGGGGTGGAGGGCTCGGCAGTGATCACTACCAGGCCGGCGATGGCGCCGTTCAGCAGCATGGTCAGATCGGCTTTACCGAACATGAGGCGGGCAGTCAGCAGGGCGCCGATCGCGCCACCGGCAGCCGCTGCGTTGGTGTTCAGGAACACCATGGCGACCGAGTTGGCACTGGCGATATCGCCCAGCTTCAGCACCGAGCCACCGTTGAAGCCGAACCAGCCCAGCCACAGGATGAAGGTACCCAGGGCCGCCAGCGGCATGTTGGCACCCGGGAAGGCGCGAATCTCGCCGTTGGGGCCGTACTTGCCTTTACGGGCGCCCAGCAGGAGCACGCCGGCCAGGGCTGCAGCAGCGCCAGCCATGTGTACGATGCCGGAGCCGGCGAAGTCACTGAAGCCCAGGTCACCCAGGTTGTACATGCCGAAGACATCAGCACCACCCCAGGTCCAGGCGCCTTCCATCGGGTAGATGAAACCGGTCATTACCACCGCGAAGATCAGGAAGGCCCAGAGCTTCATGCGCTCGGCCACTGCACCGGAGACGATGGACATGGCGGTAGCCACAAACACCACCTGGAAGAAGAAGTCTGCCGCACCGGAGTAGATAGAGCCGCCGGTAAAGCCGTCTTCACGGGTAGCGAAGTCACCCAGAACGCCGTCTACGTCCACCTCGGCAATGCCGGTGAGGAACACGTTGCCGCCATACATGATGGCGTAGCCGCACACCATGTACATGGTGCAGGCGATGGCAAACAGAGCCACGTTCTTGGTCAGGATTTCGGTTGTGTTCTTGGCGCGTACCAGTCCGGATTCGAGCATGGCAAAGCCAGCCGCCATCCACATGACTAATGCGCCGCATACAACAAAATAAAAGGTATCTATAGCGTACTGCAGGTGAAAGAGATTGCTTTCCATAGGAAGCCCTCCGCACAAGGCTCTTAAGGTTTATAGGTTTTTGCGTTGGCTGATTCGGGGATCAGGCCGGGTTATACCGCTTCTTCGCCGGTCTCGCCGGTCCGGATCCGGATCGCCTGGGCCAGTTCGGTCACAAAGATCTTGCCGTCACCGATCTTGCCGGTATTGGCGGCTTTGGTTATTGCTTCGATAACCTGATCCAGCAGGTTGTCGCCAATGGCGATTTCAACCTTCACCTTGGGCAGGAAATCCACTACGTATTCCGCGCCACGATAGAGTTCAGTGTGGCCCTTCTGCCGACCGAAGCCTTTCACTTCAGTAACGGTTACGCCTTGAACGCCAATCTCGGATAGTGCCTCACGGACATCATCCAACTTGAAAGGCTTGATGATCGCTGTCACAAGTTTCATTGCTTTCTCCTTGGTAAATGCTGCCACCTCGCACATCAATTGTGCGGATTGCGTACGAGGGCTGTAGCATCGGGTGTGCCAACGCAAAAAAGTTATTTTTAATCAGCAAGTTAAAAATAACGGGTTCCAGGATGGCGCAAACGCATGCACCGCTGTGGTGCATGGTGAAGGGCTGTGGCCCAAAAAAGCGCAGGCCCGGCACCATCTGGCGGCCATTATAATGCCGACGGGGTACAGTATGGCAGGGCCTGCGGTGTGATACACTCCTGCAAAACCGGTTACCCCTATGTTCAATGGTCTGAATTGGCCGGAAATACGATTCGAAAGAGGTGCTAGATGAAAGGGCCGCAGGATTTTTTTGCACAGTTGCAGGGCCAGTTTGGCCAGTTTGTTCCCGATATGGCCCGGGCTGCCCGGGAAGATTTTGAAACCCAGGCACGGGCGACCGTAATGACCGTGCTGTCTCGACTCGAACTGGTGACCCGGGAAGAGTTCGATGCCCAGCAGGCGGTGCTGATGAAAACCCGTGAAAAAGTCGAAGCGCTGGAAAAGCGGGTGGCCGAGCTGGAGCAGAAGCTGCAGTCGTAAATGAAACAGCCGGGCGCAGGATGCCTGCCCGGCGGCCCTGATTCGTAACCGGGGGCTATTTGTCCGTTACCAAGGAAGGTTGTCATGCTAGCTATTGTCCATTCCCGCGCCAGTATTGGCGTGTCTGCCCCTGCCGTTACCGTTGAAGTTCACCTGTCCGGTGGTTTGCCGGCGTTGTCGATTGTCGGGCTGCCTGAAACCGGTGTGCGGGAAAGCAAGGACCGGGTGCGCAGTGCGCTGCTCAATGCCGGGTTTGAATTCCCCGCCCGCCGTATCACCATAAACCTGGCCCCTGCCGACCTGCCCAAAGAAGGCGGCCGCTTCGACCTGCCCATTGCCCTGGGTATCCTGGCGGCCTCCGGCCAGGTTCCTGCCGAAAGCCTGAAAGACCTCGAGTGTATTGGCGAGCTGTCCCTTGATGGTGCGTTGCGGCCACTTAAAGGGATATTGCCGGCGGTGCTGGCGGCCCGGGAGGC
>CAYUNQ010000148.1:0-6380 GCA_964446185.1 uncultured Marinobacter sp.
ATGCCGGCAGTACTTTGCACAACCTGCTGACCGCCGGTGAGGGCGACAAGAGTGTGGTGGTGCTGGCTCTGATCCGGGGTGACCAAACCTCTCCGGCACCGTCCACCTACAGCGTGTTGCGGGAAGGGGATCTGCTGCTGGTTGAGGCGGATACGGAAAGCCTGCAGGAGTTTGTGGATTTCACCGGGCTCGCCCTCGCCAATGTGGTCGGGGAAGAGGAAAGCGACGATTCGGACGAACAGGCCGGTGAAGACCCTGGCAAGGCGAGACCTGCCGGCGAGTCCGCGGAAACGCAGATTGCTACGGGTGATGTTCGCCTGACCGAGGCCATTATCACGCCTTCGTCGCAGCTGGTGGGCCGCACCACCAACCGCCTGAACCTGCGGGAACGGTACGGTTTGAACGTGGTGGCGGTTGCCCGGCAGGGCCATCGCCTGAAAAAACGCCTGGCCGATATCCGTTTTCGTTCCGGGGACATCCTGCTGGTTCAGGGCTATGAAGACACCCTGATGGGCACCCTGCAGCAGTTGGGCTGCCTGCCGCTGGCAGAACGGGAGCTGAGTCTGGGCAAGCAAAATAATCTCTGGCTGGCCGGCGGGCTGTTCCTGGCGGCTATCGCCGTCATCCTGTTCGGCTGGCTGACACCACCGGTGGCTCTGGTAGCCTGTGCCGTGGCCATGGTGCTTACCCGCTTGCTGGATGCACCGGAAGCCTACCGGGCCATCGACTGGTCGGTGATTGTCTTGCTGGCGGCGATGATCCCGGTGGGGCAGGCCCTGGAAAGCACCGGAGGTGCCGCGCTCATTGCCGGCCAGATCCTGGATGTGGCCGCCGGGCAGGCAGCCTGGGTGGCACTGACGATTATCCTGGTGGGTTCCATGCTGCTGTCTAACGTGGTCAACAATGCGGCGGCAGCGGTGTTGGTGGCGCCCATTGCCCTGGGCATCTCGGCCCAGCTGGGTTTGTCGCCGGATGCGGCCCTGATGGCAGTGGCGGTGGGGACGTCCTGTGCCTTCCTGACACCCATCGGGCACCAGTCCAATGCCCTGGTCATGGAGCCGGGTGGTTACCGTTTCGGGGATTACTGGCGGCTGGGTTTGCCACTCTCTGCGGTGGTGACGGCCACCGCCGTGCCGATGATTCTGTGGGTGTGGAACTGATCAGTCCTGTAACAGGCCTTGGAAAAAGGTATCCACCAGCACCGGAGCGATTTCGGCCAGGCGCCAGCGTTCCGGTGTCGCCAGCCAGTCAAAGAACAGGCCCAGCATCTGGGTGTGGAGCAGGTAGGCCGCCTGCTCGGGGGTGAGGCCCGGGCGCAGTTGTTTGCGGATTTCCGGGATGCTGAAAATACTGCTGACAAAGGCAAGACCTTCATCCGCCAGTTCCCGGTGTTTGTTCAGGGCCTGGTCGGATTCATTCCGGTGGAACAGGATGTAATACACCCGGAAGTACCGGGCATCTTCCGCCAGTTTGCGCAGGGCCACGACACAGAGTTCTTTCAGGTTCTCCAGACTGTGCCCGCCCCGGCTGGCGTCGTCTATCATTTCACCCAGTGGTGTCCGTACCCGCTCGAGCATGGCATGAAGGATGTCCTGCTTGTTGCGGAAGTGCCAGTAAACGGCGCCCCGGGTAACGCCGGCTGCACGGGCGATTTCTTCCAGCGAGGCGCGGGCCACGCCTTTGTCCATGAACACCTGCTCTGCGCAGTCCATGATGGCTTCCCGGGTGGCTTCCGCTTCTGCTTTTGTTTTTCTTGCCATGGTTCTCGTGTGGTGGTCTGTGGGTTTGGCAACGGAGTATAAACGAGAACAGTTTACATACATACACGAATGAATGTATGTTATCGCGCTCTTAATTTTTTCCGATCCGGTGTTCAGGAGAACGCACATGCCCTTCGAAAGCTCTCATCGATCTTTGGCCCGTAACGGGCTGATCCTTGCCGGTTTGTCGGCCCTGTTAGTGCTGGCGGGCTGCAGTAACGACGATCAGCCGGCGCAGCAGGGTGGGGGCGGCATGCCACCGGCCGCCGTGGTGGTGGAAACGGCTGAACTGACAGACGCCAGCGTGCGCCAGGACTACGCCGGCCGCGCCCGGGGTGCCCGGGAAGTGGAAGTGCGTGCCCGGATCAGCGGTATTCTGGAGCAGCGACTGTACGACGAAGGCCAGATGGTTAAAGAGGGCGATGCCCTGTTCCGGATTGATCGCAAGCCGGCTGAGGCGGCACTTCAGCGCGCCCGTGCCCAGCGCCAGGTAGCAGACGCCAACCTGCGCCAGGCCGAACGGGAGTGGAACCGGATTTCCTCGCTTTACGAGCGCAATGCAGTCAGTGAGCGCGACCGTGACTCGGCGCAGTCTGCCCTGGAACTGGCTGAAGCGAACATGGCCGTGGCTAACGCCGGTATGACCCAGGCCGAACTGGATGTGGGCTACACCGAGGTGACCGCACCGATCAGCGGGGTCACCAGCCTGGAAGATTTCCCCGAAGGCAGCCTGATTGATACCGGCACCCTGCTGACCACCATCGTGCAGCTGGACCCTATCCACGTGCGTTTTGCACTGCCGGAAAACGACGCCACCATCCGCCGGGTCGCCCGTGAAAGCATGGCCAGTGCCGGTGAAGAGCAGAACGTGACCGCGCGCCTGGTGCTGGCGGACGGCAGCGAATACCCGCTGGATGGCCGCATCGACTTCACCGCCTCTACCCTCGACCCGCGCACCGGTTCGGTGTCGGCCCGGGCCGTGTTCCCGAACCCGGAACAGATGGTTGTGCCTGGCCAGTTTGTCCGTGTAAGGGTGGAGTTGCAGTCGTTTGACGACATCATCACCGTGCCGGAGAAAGCGGTCGCCCAGAGCCCGCAAGGCCCGGTGGTCTATGTGGTGGATGATGAAGGCAAGGCTCGCGCAAGGGTGGTTGAGCTTGGCCCGGTTTCCCAGGGTCGGCAGATTTTGCTTGAAGGGCTGGAAGCCGGTGACCGCTTTATTGTCAGTGGCCTGACCAACCTCCGCGACGGCGCACCGGTGAATGTCACCAATGCCGAAGACGGGGAGGGTACTGACTGATGCTGCGCACCTTCATAGACCGCCCGATTTTCGCGACGGTCGTCTCCATTATTATTACCCTGGGTGGTGCCCTGGCACTGCTTGGCCTGCCGGTGGAACAGTACCCCAACGTGGTGCCACCCCAGGTGGTGGTCGACGGCCGCTTCCCCGGCGCCAGTGCCGATGTTATCGCCGATTCCGTGGTGGCCCCACTGGAGCAGGAGATCAACGGCGTAGACGACATGATCTACCTGGAGTCGAGCGCCACCGACTCTGGCAGCTTTCGGGTAACCGTGTCGTTTGAAATCGGCACCGATCCGGACCAGGCTACCATCAACGTCAACAACCGGGTGCAGCAGGCGCTGGCGCGACTGCCGCAGTCGGTGCGAGACCAGGGCCTGAAGGTGGAAGCCCGCTCCACCTCCATCCTGCAGGTGATTACCCTGTCGTCTCCGGACAACTCCATGGATGTGGTGGAAATCTCTAACTACGCCCTGCTGAACGTGCTGGATGAGCTGGTGCGTTTGCCGGGCATCGGTGACGCTTCCCTGTTTGGTGCCCAGGACTACTCCATGCGGATCTGGCTGCGGCCCGACAAGCTGGCCCAGTACGAACTGACCCCCGGTGATGTGGCCAACTCCCTGCGTGGCCAGAACGCTCAGTTTGCTGCCGGCCGTATCGGTGCCGAACCGGCCCCGGAAGGCCAGGCCTTCACCTTCAGCGTGTCTGCGCCCGGCCGGCTGGCCAGCCCGGAAGAATTCGGCGAAGTGATCCTGCGCAGTGACGAGCAGGGTGCCTCCCTGCGCCTGAAGGATGTTGCCCGCATTGAGCTGGGAGCCCAGAACTACGACTTCGCGGCGGTCTACAACGGTGGCGCTACCGTACCCATGGGGGTTTACCTGCAGCCCGGAGCCAACGCCCTGGATGCCGCCGCGGCGGTAGATGAAGCAATGAAGGAAATTGCTGACCGTTTCCCGGCTGGAATGGAATACAACGTCCCCTACGACACCACCCGCTTTATCGATATTTCCATCCAGGAGGTGATCAATACCTTCATTGTGGCGGTGTTGCTGGTGGTGCTGGTGACCTTCCTGTTCCTGCAGCATATCAACGCGACCCTGATCCCGCTGATTGCCATTCCGGTCTCCCTGATCGGTACCTTTGCGGGCATGCAGGCGCTGGGCTTCTCGGTCAACCTGTTGACCCTGTTCGGGTTGATACTGGCCATCGGGGTGGTGGTGGATAACGCCATCATCATCATGGAAAACGCCGAGCGCCTGATGAAGGAAGAGGGCATGTCGGCCTACAACGCCGCGGTGGCTACCATCGGCCAGGTTTCCGGTGCGGTGGTGTCGTCTACCCTGGTGCTGGTGGCGGTATTTACGCCGGTGGCCTTTCTGGGTGGCCTGAGTGGCGAGCTGTACCGGCAGTTTGCGATAACGATTGCGGTGTCGGTGGTGATCTCGGGTATCGTGGCGCTGACCCTGACTCCGGCCATGTGTGCCCTGTTGCTGGGCCATGAGGGCAAGCAGCTGACGGTGTTCCGCTGGTTTGATGCCGGCTTCGACAAGCTCACCGCCGGCTTCTCCGCCGGGGTGGACTGGCTATTGAAGCATGCGGTTGTTGGCGTGCTGCTGTTTGCCGCCATGCTGGGCGGTACGGTCTTCCTGATGAAGGCAATGCCCTCCGGGCTGGTGCCCCAGGAAGACCAGGGCTTTGTGCTGACCGCCTATTCACTGCCGCCCACGTCCTCCTTGAGCCGGACCGAGCAGACCCGGGACGAGCTGGTGCAGAAGATGATGGCGATGCCGGAAGTGAAAGACGTGGTCGCCTTCGCCGGTTTTGACATCATCTCCAGCGCTCTGCGCACCAACAGTGGCGTGGCGTTTGTGACCCTGGAAGACTGGGCTGAGCGGGAAGGCGAGGGCCAGGCAGCAGCCGATATCGCCAATAAGGTGATGGGTATCGGCTTCGGCATGCCGGAGGCCTTCGTGATCGCCTTTACCCCGCCGCCGATTCAGGGCCTGTCCACTACCGGTGGCGTAGAAGGTTACATCCAGGCCCGTGGCGGCCGTACCCCGGCCGAGATCAAGGCCATCTCAGACCAGTTTGCCCAGGCGGCCAATGCCCGCCCCGAGCTGCAGAACGTGCGGGTTACCCTGGATACCGGTATCCCCCGGTTCAAGGCCAACGTCGACCGTGAAAAAGCCCAGGCCGCCGGTGTGCCGATCGACCAGATCTTCACCACCATGCAGAGTACCTTCGGTGGCCTGTACGTGAACGACTTTACCCTGCAGGGCCGTAACTGGCAGGTAAACCTGCAGTCGGAAGGCGAGTTCCGTAGCCATCCGGAGGACCTGCGCCGGGTGTTTGTCCGTTCCAACTATGGCGAGATGATTCCGCTGAGTTCGCTGGTGGAGCTGGAGCGCACCAGTGGCCCGGATATCCTCAACCGGTTTAACGTGTACCCGGCGGCCAAGCTGCTGGCAGACCCGACCCCGGGCCACACCACCGGTGAAGCCCTGACGGCATTGCAGGAAGTGGCCGCAGAGCAATTTGACCGCAACACCCTGCTGGGCTGGACCGGTGAAGCCTACCAGCTGCAGGATTCCGCCGATTCGGGCATTCTCGCTTTCGGTATGGGCCTGTTGCTGGTGTTCCTGATCCTGGCCGCCCAGTACGAGCGCTGGGGCCTGCCGGTAGCCGTCGCCACGGCGGTACCTTTCGGTGTGTTCGGCGCGGCCATCGCTTCGCTGTGGCGGGGTTTCCCGAACGACATCTACTTCCAGGTGGGCCTGCTGGTACTGATCGGCCTGGCGGCGAAGAATGCCATTCTGATCGTGGAGTTTGCCGCCCAGAACCGAAAAGCCGGCATGAGTTCGTTTGATGCTGCCAGTACAGCTGCACGGCAGCGTTTCCGGGCGATTATGATGACGGCACTGACGTTCATCGTGGGCTCCCTGCCACTGGCATTCAGCTCCGGTGCGGGTGCCGTTTCCCGTCAGGAAATCGGTACCGTAGTGGTGGGCGGTATGCTGGCGGCCAGTACCCTGGCGCTGTTCTTCGTGCCCTTGTTCTACAAGCTGATCGAAGATCTGGCCGACTGGCGCAAAAACCGCAGGAAGACGGCATAGGTTGACCTGATTCCGGTTTACCTATCGTATTCATAGCTATCAAACCGCCGCGGGTGTCTGCCCCCGGCGGTTTTTTCTTTGTTATTCTTTGAGGCAGGCAGGATATACGATGAGCAGGTGGGGAAAGCCTTTCCAAAACCTTGCGGAGCCATGGATGGCGGAGCAGAGCGTACAGGGATGTATTCACAGCGTGTTTTGGAAAGGCCT
>CAYUNQ010000149.1:0-6216 GCA_964446185.1 uncultured Marinobacter sp.
TCAGAAACTGTTTCTGTGGATTTTTAACGCCCGGCCCCCTGCGGCCCAGGAAAGGTTGAGAAACGGGGTGCCAGACATACCCAAAATCGCGCCAATTATAGAGATTAAGGAAACCTATTTCCACCGGTAACCAAAATGGTTTTAACGACTCCTTAAAGCAGGAAAGCCCCGGTAACTTACGCTACCGGGGCCGGTCCGATCACTTCTTGCAAAAGCAGACTACGACTTTAGTCGCGGGCGCGCTTCGGGAAGATCGGGTAGGTTACGCCGGCCATCTGGTTAACGCAGCGGATAACCTGGGCACTGTAACCGAACTCGTTGTCGTACCATACGTACAGGATCAGGCGCTTGCCGTTGGCAATGGTGGCCTGGGCATCCACAACACCGGCGTGGCGGGAGCCTACGAAGTCGGTAGACACCACTTCCGGAGAGTTCACGAAGTCGATCTGCTTCTGCAACTCAGAGTGCAGGGCCATGTCGCGCAGGTAGTCGTTCACCTTATCCACTTCAACGTCTGACTTCAGGTTCAGGTTCAGGATAGCCATAGACACGTTCGGAGTGGGAACGCGGATGGCGTTACCGCTCAGCTTGCCTTTCAGTTCCGGCAGCGCCTTGGCAACGGCCTTGGCAGCACCGGTTTCGGTGATTACCATGTTCAGGGCCGCACTGCGGCCACGACGGCTACCCTTGTGGTAGTTGTCGATCAGGTTCTGGTCGTTGGTGTAGGAGTGCACGGTTTCAACGTGGCCGTCTTCAATGCCGTATTCGTCGTTGATGGCCTTCAGTACCGGGGTAATGGCGTTGGTGGTACAAGAGGCGGCAGACAGGATCTTGTCTTCATCAGTGATCCAGTCGTTGTTGATGCCGTAAACGATGTTCTTGATATCGCCCTTGCCCGGCGCAGTCAGAAGTACGCGGCTGACACCCTTGGATTTCAGGTGCAGACCCAGGCCTTCTTCATCACGCCACTTACCGGTGTTGTCGATTACGATGGCGTTATGGATGTCGTAGGCGGTGTAGTCAACCTTGTCCGGGCCATCGGAGTAGATCACCTTGATAAAGTTGCCGTTGGCGATCAGGGCAGAGTTTTCTGCATCGACAGTGATGGTGCCGTCAAACGGACCGTGCACGGAATCACGGCGCAGCAGGCTGGCACGCTTTTCCAGGTCGTTGTCGGCGCCGCCCTGACGAACCACGATGGCACGCAGGCGCAGGTTGTTACCGCCACCGGCTTTCTCGATCAGGATCCGGGCCAGCAGACGGCCGATACGGCCAAAGCCGTACAGAACGACATCTTTGGTTTCGTTTTTGGAGGCTTCCTGGGACTGGGCAGCGTACTGACCAACCACCGGGCCGATTTCGCGCTTCAGGAATTCGGCGAGGTCGCCGCCTTCTTGCTTGAATTTAACGGCCAGCTTGCCGATGTCTACGTGGGCACGGCCCAGTTCCAGCTTGTCCATTTCCTGCAGGATCGGCAGGGTGTCGTGAACAGACAGCTCGTTGTTCTCTACCTGACGAACAAAGCGATGGGCACGGATGATGTCGATCACAGACTGGTTGATGATCGCACGGCCATAGACAGACGTAACAACGTTGTTCTTGCGGTACAGGCGGCCGATCAGCGGGATCATGGCTTCCGCAGTGGATTCTCTGTCTGTCCAGTTGGACAGGTGCTGGTTGATCTGCTCGTGACTCACGGTTGGGACCTCGTTTAGCACTGGGGATAATTTAAGGCGCACATTATCCAACTTAACGGCGCCCACAGCAAATAGGTTTCTGCCCGACCTTGGTCGCGCGGCCATGACACTGCAATCCCCGAGCGATAGAATAGCGCCCGCTTCCTTTTCCGATGCGCCAAACCAGGAGATTTGCCTGCCCATGCCCCAAGGTCCAGCCCGTTCCTTATTCGCCAATGCACTGATTGCACCCGTGGCGCCGGAAAAACCCGCAGACCACCGCAAATGGGGCCAACTGTCCGGCTGCAGCGATGCCCTGGCCATCTGCGAGAGCGCCAGGAATCACAAGGGGCTGACCCTGGTTGTAACCCGCAGCACAGACGACGCCATCCGGCTGGAGCAGGCGATCCGGTTTTTCCTGAACCTGCCACCGGAGGAAGACGGCGCGGCCATTTCCGAAGACGGGCTGGAACTGCTATCACTGCCAGACTGGGAAACCCTGCCCTACGATTTATTCTCTCCACACCAGGACATTACCTCCCGGAGAATCCGTACCCTGCACCGCCTGCCTTCCACACAGCATGGCATCCTGGTGGTACCGGCCCGCACCCTGATGCACCGGGTGGCGCCGCCCAACTACCTGCAGGGCAACACCCTGTTACTGGAAGTGGGCCAGAGCCTGCACATCGACAGCTGGCGCATGCAACTGGAAGCTGCCGGCTATCACCACGCAGAGAACGTGTACGAGCACGGTGAATACGCGGTACGCGGGGCCATTCTGGACATTTACCCCATGGGCTCCAACCTGCCCTACCGGATTGACCTGTTTGATGATGAAATCGAAACCCTGCGCACCTTCGATCCGGAAACCCAGCGTTCCATCGACCGCATAGAGCAGATCGAACTGCTGCCGGCGCATGAATTCCCCTGGCACAAAGAAGCCCGTTCCGGCTTCCGCAACCGCTGGTTTGAATACTTCCCCAACGCAGACAAAGACTCCCCGGTGTATCAGGATGTCAGCAACGGCATTACGCCCCCGGGCATCGAGTATTACCTGCCGCTGTTTTTTGATGAAACCGCCACCCTGTTCGACTACCTGCCGGCGTCTACCCTGGTGTTTACGGCCGACGGGCTGAACGATGCCGTGGCCGCCTTTGATGCCGAAACCCGGGCCCGGTATGAAGACCGCAGGCATGATCGCCTGCGGCCGATTCTGTCACCAGGCGAACTGTTCCTGCAGCAAGACGAAGTGTTTGGCCAGCTAAAGCGCTACCCCAGAGTTACCTGCGCCCCGGAGCCTGTTGATGGCGCCGGCAGCACGAACTGTGGTGCCAATGCCCTACCCGATGTGGCCATGGACGGGCGGGCGGCAGACCCTTCGGGCCGGCTGAAGCGCTTTATTAAAGAGTTCCCGGGCCGGGTACTTATCTGTGCTGAATCCTCTGGCCGCCGGGAAGCCCTGATCGAGAACCTGGGTGACCACAAGCTGACACTTGCAGCCGTCAGCGGCTGGCAGGAGTTTCTGGAACAAACAGACACCACCCTGGCCATTACCATTGCCCCTATGGAACAAGGCATGGTGTTGCCCGAGCAGAACCTGGCTCTGATTACTGAAACCGCCCTGTTTGGCGAGCGGGTATTGCAGCGCCGCCGGCGGGACAAGCCTACCGAGGTGGACGACCACGGCTACCGGGACCTGTCCGAACTGCGCCTTGGCTCACCGGTGGTGCATATCGACCACGGCGTGGGCCGCTATAAAGGCCTGGAAACCATCAGCGCCGGGGGCCAGGCCGATGAATTCCTGACCCTGGAATACGCTGGTGGCTCCAAGCTGTATGTGCCGGTCTCCAGCCTGCACCTGATCTCCCGCTACGCCGGCACTGACGAAGAACACGCGCCCCTGCACAAGCTGGGCACCGACCGCTGGAGCAACGCCAAGCAGAAGGCGCTGGAAAAAATCCGCGACACCGCCGCGGAATTGCTGGATGTATACGCCCGCCGTGAAGCCCGCAAAGGCTTCCAGTTTGAGGACCCGAAAGAGGCCTACCGGGCCTTTGCCGCCGGCTTCCCGTTTGAGGAGACGCCGGACCAGCAAGTAGCGATTCAGTCTGTATTCGAAGATATGACCAGCGAGCGACCCATGGATCGCCTGGTGTGCGGCGATGTGGGCTTCGGCAAAACCGAGGTGGCCATGCGCGCGGCCTTCCTGGCCACCTGGTCCGGCAAGCAGGTGGCGGTACTGGTGCCCACCACCCTGCTGGCGCAACAACATTATGAGTCTTTCCGGGACAGGTTCTCCGACACTCCGGTGACGGTGGAACTGCTTAGCCGCTTCCGCAGTGGCAGCCAGACCAGCAAGGCCATTACCGCCATCGAAGAAGGCCGGGCCGACATTGTGATTGGTACCCACAAGTTGCTGCAGGGCGACATCAACTTCAAGAACCTGGGGCTGGTGATTATCGACGAGGAACACCGGTTCGGCGTTCAGCAGAAAGAAAAGCTGAAGTCTCTGCGGGCCGAAGTCGACATGCTCACCCTGACCGCCACACCCATCCCCCGTACCCTGAACATGGCCATGGGCCACCTGCGGGACCTCTCCATTATTGCCACCCCGCCGGCCCGCCGGCTGTCGGTGAAAACCTTTGTGCGCCAGCGCGACGACGCCATGGTAAAAGAAGCTATCCTGCGGGAAATCCTGCGGGGTGGTCAGGTGTACTTCCTGCACAACGATGTCTCTACCATCGAGAAAACCGCCGAAGACCTGCGCCGACTGATTCCCGAAGCCCGGGTAGGCGTGGCCCACGGCCAGATGCGCGAGCGCCAGCTGGAACAGATCATGTCGGACTTCTACCACAAGCGTTTCAACGTGCTGGTGTGTACCACCATTGTGGAAACCGGCATCGACATTCCCAGCGCCAACACCATTATTATCGAGCGGGCGGATAAATTCGGCCTGGCCCAGCTGCACCAGCTGCGGGGCCGGGTTGGCCGCTCCCATCACCAGGCCTACGCCTACCTGCTGACACCGCCGCCCAAATCCATCTCAACGGATGCCAAGAAGCGGCTCGATGCCATTTCCGAAGCCCAGGACCTGGGCGCCGGCTTCATGCTGGCCACCCACGACCTGGAAATCCGCGGCGCCGGCGAACTGTTAGGCGAAGAGCAAAGCGGGCAGATTGAAAGCATCGGCTTCACCCTTTATATGCAACTGCTGGACGAAGCGGTAAAAGCCATCCGTGAGGGCCGCACACCCAACGCGGAGCTGCCCCTGAGCCACGGCACGGAAATGAACCTGCGTATTCCGGCGCTGATTCCCGACGACTACTTGCCGGACGTGCACAACCGGCTGATGCTGTACAAGCGGATTGCCAGCGTGCAGGACGAAGACGGATTAAAAGAACTTCAGGTTGAGATGATCGACCGCTTCGGATTGTTACCGGAACCGGCCAAAAACCTGATCAGCCAGACCCGCCTGCGCCTGAAAGCGGATGCTCTGGGCATCGTAAAAGTGGACGCTGGCAAGGAATGGATCAGGCTGGAGTTTGGCGCAACCACACCAATTGACCCTCTGGTGCTGGTTAAAAAAGTGCAATCTGCACCAGACACCTACCGGCTGGAAGGTGCCAACAGCTTCCGCTTCCGGCTGAATGATGATTCAACCAGTGGTAAACTCGACGCCATCTCAGCCATGCTCAAGGAACTCGGGCCGGACAACAAGCCGGCACAGAAAGCCTGAGCCAACCCGAATCAGCTGGAGGGACCCCCTTGCAAGCACGTGATCTCTGTTTCAGACACGCTTTGACTGCCGCACTGGCCCTGGTAGCGGTATTGATGCCGGCCGGCAAGGCCCTGGCCCAGACGCCGGCGGACTTCTACCGGGCAGAAGTGGTGATTGTAGAGCGACTGGTGAACCCCTCTGCCGTTGAAGAACAGATGGCCGACATGCCCGTGGAGGCACCGCTCAGCGGTATTCGCTCACTCTGGGTGGAAGATGCCAACGGCAACCGGGTTTCCGATATCCGGCTGGCCGGGCGCAACGAGCTGCACCTGAACCAGGCGGCGGCCCGGCTGCAGAACAGCGGCAACTACCGGGTGCTGGCCACGGCCGGCTGGTACCAGAGCTTCCCGCAGAATTACAACGGCAGCCCCATGCGTATTGCCGTGGGGGACTGGCTGGACAGCGCCGGCCAGCGCGCGGTGGAAGGCCACATTGAAATCGACCGCCAGCGTTACCTGCACGTGAAAGTGCACCTGAACCACTGGCAGGAAGGTGAAGAACAGCAGGAACTGATTACCTGGATTCGCGAAACCCGCCGTATGCGCAGTCAGGAAATCCACTTTATCGATTCCCCCACCATTGGCGTGCTGGTGTTCTTCAGGAAGATCGAGGGCTAAGCTGGCCCAGGCCGGCCATTGACCGCTCCAGGACTGTCTTCACGCCTGCCATGCCCTGGTCAATGGCCTGTTCGATTTCTTCCATGGTGATGATGTGGTCGGACTTTCCGGCCGCCCAATTCACCACCAGGGCCAGGCACACGTA
>CAYUNQ010000150.1:0-6163 GCA_964446185.1 uncultured Marinobacter sp.
GTCGACCCCCTCAAGCGAGATGCGCATTCTACAGACCTGTACGGAGGTGTCAACGAGCAATTTAAAAAAATTATCCGACAAGCTTCAGCGGCTGAATCGTCCTTCCATTACTGGAATGGCTCATTGCGGCCACGAAGGGCCGGGCGCCGGCGTTTGCTCAAGGAGATGCCTCCTGGTGCCGGACTGATCCAGCCGTCTCAGAATGTGGGAGAGGGTTCCGCACCTCAGACTTGTTAAGGCGCCTTGTGTCACGCTGGGACACAACCGCCTGCACCACACCCGACACTATGATCAACGCGCTTCCGGACATTTGCAGTGCATTCAGGCTTTGCTCAAACAGCACCCAACCCAGAGCAACTACGGTAATAGGCTCCAGATACGCCAGAGTACCGAAGGTGGCTGCAGGCAAAGCCCGTAACGCCACAACCGCCAGCATAATCGCCAGGAAGCCAGGCACCACTCCGGCTGCCACCAACCATCCCCACTGGGCTGCGCCAATGCTGTCTGCCTGCAAAACCATCAACGGTAGCATGCAAAGCGCCCCGGCCAGCATCTGGTAACCGCTTCGGGTCAGTACGTGCACTCGTTCGTGAATCAACCGGTTTGTCAGAATAAACGCGGCGTAACACAGCATGGCGCATAGCGCGTAAAACAGGCCCGCTGCCTCTTCTGCCCGCCCGGAAAGATTAAAGTTAAACTCCATCATCATGGCGAAGCCAAACAACGCCAAGGCTATCAAAGCTGCGCTCAAGCCCGAGAGCCGCTCCCCCATGAAGAAATGAGCCACAACCGAAGCGGTCACCGGGGCCAGGTACATCACCATCACCGCATTCGCCATGCTGGTGTAATTCATCGACATCACATAAAACACAACAAAACCGGCAAGAAATGCGCCAGTCACCAAAACCTTGAAGCCGGGCCAGGTAAAAACCTTTTCTCTCTGGCCGGTCAGCAAAAGAAAAGCGGCCATTAACAGGGCCCCGATAAACAGGCGGTAGAAGGTGACTGTTTCCGCACTCACACCGGCGTAAACGGAGATGGCGCCGATGGTCCCCATGAAGACCGCCGCAAAAACGGCGGCTAACAGGTACGAATTCATTTCAAAGAGACTCCTGCAGAATCATGGATGATCATTCTATTCGGTTAAGGTTAAATGGTGGTTCAGTAGCCTGGATACCGCTCCCAGAGCCCACTGCCCTCCATATACGAATGCCACTCCCGGCATGTCCACAAATCTGACGCAACGGCCTCGACAACCTCACGAAGCTCCAACGGCTCTATCCACCGCTGCGAAATCACACCAGTGCCATGCATCGCTCCAAGAATGTTAACGGTAATAGACCCCGTAGAGTCCGAATCCCCATCGTGATTCACCGCCAGCACAACACCCTGCTCAAAATTTTCCGCCACCAGGGCGCAGTAAACAGAAATCGCCAGTACTTCCTCCGCTACCCAGCCTTCGCCCAATTCACCGATAGCTATGTGCGGTGGCTTATCGGATTGGCTGAGGTCGACAGCCTTATCCAGGGCCGCCAAAGTCTCCTCGTGACCGCGTTCTGCAACCAGCAATATCCTGACGGCACCCAGAGCATCCAGCAGAGCTTTGTCGTTCAATAACTCAAAGATCAAAACTGACAACACGCCACCGGTCAGATAACCGCTCGGATGGCCGTGGGTAAGGCCGGCGCACATACAGCCATCTTCGAATACCCTTTCTACCCCAAAGCTGCCATTGAAAGAGCACCAGAACAACCCTACCGGAGCTACCCGCATCACCCCGCCACAACCTTTGCTGTCATTGCCGGCAATTTCAGGAAATCCTGGGTAATCTCGCAGCGCACTCGGGCACGTCATGCCGGGGGCACGCTGGCTGTAAGGCGGCACCGAGGGCATCGCCTATGGCGCCGCCGAGGAGGCAGGCGGTGTAGTGATCTTTCAACCTGGCTTCGCAATCAGCCCCCTGCTTGCCCTGCACGGCCGCGGCAACTGTTTCTTGTGTATTTTTCATTTTCCAGTCATCCGCCAGTTCCATGAACAATGCGATTCGGTCTGTTCCTACGACCGAAGCCAATAAAAAATGCTCGGAGCGCTTGAGCGTATGCAGCGTAAGCGCTGGATAAGGATTCATCGTATTCAGTGAGGAAGTTCTGGAGCCTCATAACCTTAGCCAATCCTTTGGGAAATAGAGGCTGTAAACCAAAGTATGCGCCCTTCTATATCCTGAATGATACCCTGCCCCAAACACCACGCTCCAGACTATCCATCAGCGTTCTCCCAGGCCATAAACGATTTCCAAGCGATCATGGAAAGCCTCAATCAACGGCAACGCCTGTTCAGGACGCCGCCCTTCCGCCTGTTGCAGAACGCATCGCGCGAGTGCAACTGAACACCGTGTCTGGCGAAATCACGATTCTGGATGCCAATGGCGCTGGCCTCGGCAACGAAGCCATGGCAGTTGCCAAAGCCTATGCCAACGAGGCATTGAAGGAAAACCTGGCGGAACAGGTGGATGCCCATAACCGGATGATGGAACAAATCGGCTCTATCCATCTGGGCACTCCGGGGCCAGACCAGTTCCCTCAACTGGTGCCAGAGCCCTTCGACCAACCGGCGCCGGTTCGCCCGGAGCCCAGAAAGCCCGACTGGAAAGCCTGGTTCTGCCCCGCTCGCCGAAGGGCCTTTATGGAGAGCAACCAGCGAAAGCTCTCGGAGTACCATCGCCAGCGGGTTCAGTGGCAATCTGAACGGGAACACCACCAGCGCAAAGAAAGGCAGCGGGCTACGCTGTACCAACGGGCCCTGCAAGGCAGCTCGTCTGCGATGGAGTCGGTGCTGGATGACCACTTGATGGACATCAACTGGCCCCAGGAAACCAGCCTGTCCTTTGAGCTGAGCGACGATGGCAGAACGCTGATGCTGGACGTAGATCTGCCGGAGATTGAGGATTTCCCGAAAACCGAGTTGCAGATGTACCAACGGGGTATCGGGGTTTCGGTAAAAGAGCTTTCCGATACCGCTCTTAGAAAACTCTACATGGCCCATGTGCATGGCATGGGGTTTCGGTTGATTGGCGAAGGGTTTGCCAGCGCGCCACCGGTTGAGGCCCTGGCCGCGTTTGAGCTGCGCCCTCGTGCGAATGGTTATGTCGCGTTACTGTAGCCAATATTCGCGGATCAAACCATCATTGGGCACAATGGCCTATACTCGGAATAATGCAGTTGCCAGGAAGGCGGGAGGAGTCTGTATGAAAAGCGTGGTACTGATGTTCATTGGCGGCTTGACGGGCGGCCTGATCGGGCCGGTTTCAGCGCTGGTTGGGGTTGCAGCCGGATATGTGGTCGGCCGCATGCTGACACATTCAGACACACCTGACCAGAAAGCAGCCAGCCAATAAAACGCCGGGGAAGCTACTGATTTTCAGGTAAAAATGGAGGCGCGGGTCGGAATCGAACCGGCGTACACGGAGTTGCAGTCCGCTGCATAACCACTCTGCCACCGCGCCGGGTAAGCCTGGAATCTGGCTTTTGCTCTCAGGGGGCGTGAGAGACTTGGAAAATGGAGCGGGAAACGAGATTCGAACTCGCGACCCCAACCTTGGCAAGGTTGTGCTCTACCAACTGAGCTATTCCCGCTCTACATTCAGAGGCATTGCCTCCTCAACGGCTGCGTATTCTACGGATTACGCTTCGCGCGTCAACACCTTTTTTTCAAGTTTCTGTTTTTATTGCCAATGTGCACAAAATTTAGCCAGCCCGATCAGGACCGGCTGGCATCATTTGCATTCGCCTGCAGGGAGCCGGCAAGCTGGTTGCCGCTGTCGCAGTTCAGGTAGCTGGAAGCCTGCAACCATTCTTCATCCGGATAGTATTTGAAAACCAGCTGGCCGCCTTTCAGGTTGTCTACCACCTTTGCGATCACATCCCGGTCTACCGCCGGGCAGCCGTGGCTGCGGCCAATCCGGCCGTATTTGTTCACCCAGCTCTTCTCTACGTAATCTGCCCCGTGAATCACGATAGCGCGCTGGCGGGCCAGGTCATTGAACCCTGGCTCCAGGCCATCCAGGCGCAGGGAATAGCCATGGGCGCCACTGTAGGATTCTGCGGCTTTGAACAGCCCGATGCTGGACTGGTAGCTGCCCTCTATATTGGAGAACGCATTAGCATCCCTGTCGCCGGAGTTTTTGCCGTGGGCAACCAGTTCACGCAGCACCAGGCTGCCGTCTGCCAGGTTGAACAACCAAAGGCGCTCTTCGCTCGAAGGCAGAGAGAAATCAATAACAGCGAGCCGGTCTGGCATGGCTGTTCCGTTGCTGATGGCACACTGGGTCGCCTTGAAAGCGGCTTCCAGGACTACCGGATCAAGATTGGGCGCTGCAGTGGTGAGACGCTCAAAAAGCTGGTTGTTTAAAGACTGGGCCTGGGTGCTGACCGAAAAAAGTACGGCCAATAGAAAGCCGGATGAAGCTGTACAAAATTTGAGCAGATTGCAATGCTTGGGCATGCACCTTACCTCTGGAGATGAAGATTACGGGCTATCCGATTGAAATTTGCCCCATTCTACCAGCAAATAATGAGAACCCTGACACCTTTGTACAGTTTTTAAACAGACGGTAATCAAAGTTACAAACTACAGCCACCCCGGCAGGCATGGTAGAATCAGCAGGACTCAACGGGGTGCCCGACAGGGCTGAGACCATACCCGCGGAACCTGACCCGGCTAATACCGGCGTAGGGATTGAGCCACCACTTTGCAGTGGTTACCGCGGCATGGCCCCTCCCATAGCCAAGGTGTAATCACTATGCGTTTCCGCTTTCCCCTACTGATCGCTGCCCTGCTCCCGGCTTTGTCTGCAGCCGAACCTGCCAAGGTTTTGAACGTATACACCCACCCGTCCTTTGCTGCGGAATGGGGGCCGGGGCCTGCGGTCAAAGAGGCGTTTGAAGCCCGCTGCGATTGCACGCTGAACTATACGGTACTGGAAAGCGGCGGCGATATACTCCAGCGACTCCGCCTTGAGGGCAGCTCAACCAGTGCCGATGTGGTGCTAGGCCTGGACACAGCAACCATGGAAGCCGCCCGGCAAACCGGGCTTCTGGCGCCGCATTCACTGGCGCTGGACAACCTCGCGCTGCCGGTTGACTGGCAGGACGACACCTTCGTGCCTTACGACTGGGGCTACTTTGCCTTTGTGTACGACACCGAGCAATTGCCGGAACCCCCAGCAAGCCTTGAAGCGCTCATCAACGCCCCGGACGACCTGAAAATCATCATCCAGGACCCCCGCACCAGTACCCCCGGGCTCGGGCTTCTGCTCTGGATGCACGCGATTTATGGCGATGACGCCCACGCAAAGTGGCAGCAGCTGAGCCAGAAAGTGCTGGCCACTACCCAAAGCTGGAGTGACGGGTATTTTTCACTGTTCATGAACGGCGAGGCGCCGATGATTCTTTCCTACAGTACTTCTCCGGCCTACCACATGGCGGTCGATAACACGGAACGATATCAGGCGGTCCGTTTTGAGGAAGGTCATTACCTGCAGGTTGAGGTAGCTGCACTGGTCAAGAGTTCAGGCAACAAAGCTCTCGGCGAGGAGTTCATGCAGTTCATGTTGTCGCCGGCGTTCCAGCGCCATATTCCGCTTAAGAATGTGATGTATCCGGCTATCGACCTTGGGGGTGAACTTCCAGAGGTGTTTGATCGCCTGATCAGCCCGTCCAGGGCTTTGTATCTGGAGCCGGCCGACGTCGCCGGCCTGCGTCGCAACCTGGTCAATTCCTGGCTGGACGCCATGACCCGCTGAACCCTATGGCCAGCAACTGGAAACCCGCTCACCACCCTGCCCCACTGAGTGCGCCGCTCTGGCAGGTCGGCCCCGGCCTGATCATTGCGCTGGTGCTGATCGCGCTGGTGGTTTTGGGGCTGGGTGCAATGGTACAAACGGCTGGATCTCTTGAACTCGGGGAGTTCTGGCAAAGCCGTTATTTACGGGGAGTGGTGTGGTTTACCCTTTGGCAGGCCTTGCTCTCAGTGATTCTGAGCCTGGCCATTGCGCTGCCGGTGGCCCTGGCCCTGGCCAGGTTTACCCGCTTCCCCGGCCGCGGCCTGTTGCTACGGCTGATGGAACTGAGCCTGGTGCTCCCCACCATTGTGGCGGTGTCAGGAA
>CAYUNQ010000151.1:0-5696 GCA_964446185.1 uncultured Marinobacter sp.
TCGGACCCCAGGGCTGACGGGGGGGTGGCTTCGGTACTGCCGGGCCCGCTGTGCAGCAGGCGCTGGCCGTCCCGGTCGAAGAAGGTAATGGAGCGCACATCCTGCTCTTCCAGCAGGGCGTTGGAAAGGCTGCTGAGCAGGCTGCGGTTGGCGGTAAACAGGCCGTACTCGGCACCGGCAGAGAGTTGGCGGGACAGGGATTCTCCCCGGTCATTCAGCAGGCTCTCAATGTTGTTCACCCAGCTATAGGTGAAGAACAAGCCCAGCAACAGGGTGATCAGAAGGGTGGGGACGAGGGTCACCACCAGGACTTTTTTTCGAATGCCCCAACGCCGCATACTGTATTCCCGTCAGTCTTACGAGCCCGGTGCCGTGTTGGCAGCCTGTACCGGGCACTTCCCTGTCAGCATAGATGATCCGGATCGGAATGACTGTGGCCGCCATCCCGCGTATGATTCAAAGCCGAAAGTGTATCACAGGGTTTGAGTATGATTTTCCCCACCATTGAAGATTATGTCGGCCACACACCGCTGGTTCGTTTGCAGCGGTTACCGGGTAATACCTCCAATGTGATCCTGGCCAAGCTGGAGGGCAATAACCCCGCCGGTTCGGTGAAGGACCGGCCCGCCATCAGCATGATTCAGGAAGCAGAGCGCCGGGGTGAAATCCAGCCGGGTGATACGCTCATTGAGGCTACCTCGGGTAACACCGGCATTGCCCTGGCCATGGCGGCAGCGATCAAGGGTTATCGCATGGTGCTGATCATGCCCGATAACCTGAGTGAAGAGCGTCGGGCCTCCATGCGTGCCTACGGTGCCGAAGTTGTCAACGTTACCCGAGAGCAGGGCATGGAAGGCGCCAGGGACCTGGCGATCCGTATGGAAGCCGAAGGCAAGGGCAAGGTGCTGGACCAGTTCAGCAACCCGGATAACCCGCTGGCCCACTATCGCAGTACCGGGCCGGAGATCTGGGAGCAGACTCAGGGCACCGTGACTCATTTTGTCAGTGCCATGGGTACCACCGGCACCATTATGGGCGTGTCCCGGTACCTGAAAGAGCGCAACCCGGATGTGCAGATTATCGGCCTGCAGCCGGAAGACGGTGCGTCAATTCCCGGGATCCGGCGCTGGCCGGAAGCCTACCTGCCGAAAATTTTCGATGCCGCCCGGGTAGACCAGGTGCTGGATATCAGCCAGCAGGAAGCTGAAGACACCATGCGCGCCCTGGCTCGTGAGGAAGGTATCTTCTGCGGTGTTTCCTCGGGTGGGGCCATTGCGGCTGCACTCAAGCTGTCCGGCCAGGTTGAAAACTCGGTAATCGTGGCCATTATTTGTGACCGCGGAGACCGCTACCTGTCTACCGGCGTATTCCCGGGCGCCTGAACCGTCAATCTGAAAGAGATCAGCCACTATGAGTAAGCGCCGCCGTAAGGTTCTGCCGCAAGAACCCGTGCGTTGTAAAATTGAATCCCTCGGTCATGACGGCCGGGGCATTGCCCGTACCGAAGGTAAGGTGCAGTTTGTTGATGGCGCCCTGCCCGGGGAAACGGTGATGGCCAAAGTGGTCAGCACCCGCAGCAAGTTCGACGAACTGCGCACCCTCGAAGTGTTGGAAACTGCCCCTGAACGCCAGCAGCCGCCCTGCGAATTTGCCGACCTGTGTGGTGGCTGCAGCCTGCAGCATATGAGCGCCGATGCCCAGATCCGGTTCAAGGAGAACACCCTGCGGGAGAACTTTGCCCACTTTGGAGGCATTGAACCGGAACAGTGGGTTGAACCCATGCGTTCGCCGGACACCCTGGGCTACCGGCGCAAGGCCCGCCTCGGGGTGCGCTATGTCAAAGCCCGGGAATCGGTCCTGGTCGGCTTCCGGGAAAAACGCAACAGCTTCCTGACCGATATTGATGAGTGTGTGGTGCTGGATCCGCGTATCGGCAAGCGCATCACGCCGCTGCGGGAGCTGCTGCACAGCATGGCGGCATTTGACCGCATTGCCCAGGTGGAAGTGGCCTGTGGCGACGACGTTGCCGCCATGGTGTTCCGAAACATGGACGACCTGGTGCCGGAAGACCGGGAAAAGCTGATTGCCTTTGGCCAGGCCCACGATTTGCATATCTACCTGCAACCCAAGGGGCCGGACACCGTGCACCGGATCTGGCCGGAATCGGCAGGGCGGGATGACGAGCGCCTGAGCTACTGCATGGATGAGTTCGACCTGACCATGCAGTTCCACCCCATGGACTTCACCCAGGTGAATGCCGGTATCAACCGGGACATGGTGCACCGGGCGGTGGAGTGGCTGGATATCCAGCCTGGCGAGCGGGTGCTGGACCTGTTCTGTGGTCTGGGTAACTTTACGCTGCCACTGGCGCGCAAGGGCGGCCAGGTTGTGGGTGTGGAAGGCGACGATGCCATGGTGGTTCGCGGCCGGGAGAATGCGCGGTTGAACGGCCTGGATAACGTGGAATTTTTTGGTGCAGATTTGCACGGTGACTTCACCGGCCAGGGTTGGGCGAAGGAAGGCTTCGACAAGATCCTGATCGATCCGCCCCGCTCCGGTGCCGAGGACATCTGCAAGTACCTGACCGCCTTTGGCGCCGGCCGCATTGTGTATGTGTCCTGCAACCCGGCCACCCTGGCCCGGGATGCCGGTGTTCTGGTGCGTAACGGCTACCGTCTGGTACGTGCAGGTGTCATGGATATGTTCCCGCACACCACCCATGTTGAGTCTATCGCCCTGTTCGAGCGCGACCCGCGCTGACCGGACCGGGAATGCCGGCCTTGCCGGTGCCCTGGATGAGCGCCGGCATGGCCGGAAATCTATCAGGTAATTGATTGTTATGGTAAAAGTTAGGGAAGAGTACGGGGTAACCGGCAACGGCGACGTGGATATCGACCGTTGGGTTCAGCACATTGCCGAGTTGACGCACCTGGAAAAGCCGGAAGAGTTACGCCTGGCTTGTGAAAAAGCTGCGTTGATTGCGTTGCAGGCGTTCCGGGAAGACCGGCTGTGGACGCCCGGTTCCAGCAGTTTCCGTACCGGGCTGGAAATGGCCCAGGTGCTGGCGGAACTGCACATGGATCAGACCAGCCTGGTGGCTGCCGTACTCTACCGGTCCGTTCGGGAAGAACGGGTCTCCCTTGAAGAAATCCGCAAGGAATTTGGTGACGAAGTAGCCGGGCTGATCAACGGCGTACAGCAAATGGCTGCGATCTCTTCCATACACCACCCCCTCAAAGGCAATGTGCTGGGCCAGAGTGAAGGCCAGCTGGATAACGTGCGCAAGATGCTCGTCACCATGGTTGACGACGTGCGGGTGGCCCTGATCAAGCTGGCCGAGCGAACCTGCGCCATCCGGGCGGTGAAGGATGCCCCGCAAGAAAAACGCATGCGGGTGGCCCGTGAGGTGTTCGATATCTACGCGCCACTGGCCCACCGGCTGGGTATTGGCCACATCAAGTGGGAGCTGGAAGATCTGTCGTTCCGCTACCTGCATGCCTCTGCCTACAAAAAAATTGCCAAGCTGCTGAATGAAAAGCGGCTGGACCGGGAAAGTTATATCCGCCGGGTGATCGATACCCTGCAGACCGAGCTGAAGGCGTCGGGCATCAAGGGCGACCCGACCGGTCGGGCCAAGCACATCTACAGCATCTGGCGCAAAATGCGCCGCAAGGGCATCGACTTCTCTCAGGTGTACGATGTTCGGGCGGTGCGGATTCTTGTTCCGGAAGTGCGGGATTGTTACGCCGCGCTGGGGATAGTGCACACCCTGTGGCGGCACATTCCCAACGAATTTGACGATTACATCGCCAACCCCAAGGAAAACGGTTACCAGTCTCTGCATACCGCGGTCATCGGCCCGGAAGGCAAGGTAATGGAAGTGCAGATCCGTACCCATGCCATGCACGAGGAGGCCGAGCTGGGGGTGTGTGCCCACTGGTTGTACAAGGGCACGGACAGCAAAAACAAATCCTCGGGCTATGAAGCCAAGATCAACTGGCTGCGCCAGGTTCTCGAGTGGCAGGAGGAGTTGGGGGATATTTCCGGGCTGGCAGATCACCTGAAGTCTGATGTGGCCTCAGACCGGGTTTATGTATTTACCCCGGAAGGCCATGTGGTGGACCTGCCTCAGGGCGCCACGCCGGTGGACTTTGCCTATCGGGTGCACACCGAGATTGGTCACGCCTGCCGCGGTGCCCGGGTGAACAACCGGATTGTGCCGCTTACCTATCCGCTGAGAACCGGCGATCAGGTATCAATTCTGACCTCCAACAATCCGGCACCCAGCCGGGACTGGCTGAACCCGAGTCTGGGCTATATCCAGACGTCCCGGGCCCGGGCCAAGGTCACCCACTGGTTCAAGCAGCAGGACCGGGGTCGTAACGTGGCCGATGGCCGGGCGATCCTGGAAGACGAATTCAGGCGCTTGTCTATTTATGATGTGGATCTGGGCGAGCTGGCGAAGAAGGTCAACTACCACTCCACCGAAGACATGTTCGCCGCCACCGGCGCCGGCGACCTGCGCCCTGCCCACGTGGCCAATGTGGCGCAGCAGATGCTGGAGCCCAGGTCGGAACAGCTGGATCTCAAGCTCAGCGGCAACCGCAAGAAATCCTACGACACAGAATCGGATATTCAGATTCTGGGCGTCGGCAAGTTGAAAACCCAGGTGGCCAAGTGCTGCAAGCCGCTGCCCGGGGATCCGATTGGCGGTTACATCACCGTGGGCCGCGGTGTGACGGTGCACCGGCAGGATTGCATGACCTTCCTGAACCTGAAGGAAATCGAGCCGTACCGGATTATCGAGGTGAACTGGGGTGGCCAGCCGGCGGCGGTGTATCCGGTGGATATCGAAATCGAAGCCTACGACCGCTCCGGGCTGCTGCGTGACATCACCCAGGTGCTTTCTGCGTCGAAGAGCGATGTCATGTCACTGCATACCCAGACCAACAAAGACGAGAACACCGCCACCATGCTGGTGACGGTGGAGATTTCGAGCCTGGAACAACTGGCCCGGCTGCTGGCGCAGATCCGTAACCTGCCGAACATCATCGACGTGAGACGAAAGCGCAGATGAGCTACACCATCGATGACCTGAAAACTCTGATGGCCCGGCTCCGGGAACCGGAAACCGGTTGCCCCTGGGACACAAAGCAGACCTTCGCCAGTATTGTGCCTCACACCATCGAAGAGGCCTACGAGGTGGCGGATGCCATCGAACAGGGCGATTACCCGCACCTGAAAGACGAGCTGGGTGACCTGCTGTTCCAGGTGATCTTCTACGCCCAGATGGGGCGGGAAGGCGGCCACTTTGATTTTGATGACATTATCGACAACCTGGTGCGCAAGCTGATTCGCCGGCACCCCCATGTGTTTCCGGAAGGTACGCTGGACAGCCGGATAGACCCGGGCAACCGGCCCACAGAAGCCTGGATCAAGGAAAGCTGGGAGCGCATCAAGGCTGAGGAGCGGGCGCAGAAGCCTGCCCCGCTTGCAGAGGAGCCGGTCAGCCGGCTGGACGGCATTGCCCGCACCCTGCCGGCCATGGCCCGGGCCGAAAAGCTGCAGCGCCGGGCCGCCCGCCACGGCTTTGACTGGCCGGATATCGGCCCGGTGTTCGATAAGCTGCACGAAGAAATTGACGAGCTGAAAGAAGCCTGGCAGGCCGCTGAAGACGGTACCGGTGAGCGGGATGC
>CAYUNQ010000151.1:5706-5994 GCA_964446185.1 uncultured Marinobacter sp.
GGTTAATCCGGAACAGGCGCTCAAGCGCACCAATCGCAAATTCGAGATGCGCTTCCGGGCAATTGAAGAGATTCTCGCGGCCGAAGGGCGCGACATGGATGAAGAAAGCCTGGAAGCACTCGATGCTATCTGGCAGCGGGTCAAGGGTGTGGAAAAGGAGTAGCCCCTAGGCCTGATAGACTTTTCCGGGTAATCCTTAGTATCGTAACTCTCCTGATTACGTCTTACAGAAGGAACCCGCTGTGACAGAACTGCATCCTGATCTGCGCGAGAACGTACGTTTGCTGG
>CAYUNQ010000152.1:0-4972 GCA_964446185.1 uncultured Marinobacter sp.
CCACGATACCGAAGCCCAGCTTTTCCAGTTCCGGCAGCAGGCCGGCTTCTTCCAGGTACAAACGGGCAACCTTGGAGCCCGGAGCGAAGGAAGACTTCACCCACGGCTTGCGCACCAGCCCCAGCTCGTTGGCTTTCTTGGCCAGCAGGCCGGCAGCCACCACGTTGCGGGGGTTGGAGGTGTTGGTGCAGGAAGTGATCGCGGCGATGATCACCGCGCCATCGGGCATCAGGCCCTTTTTCTCTTCTTCCAGCGCCTTGTCCAGGTTCACGGCAATGCCGCGATCGTGCAGGTCAGCCGTGGCCACACGGCGGTGCGGGTTAGACGGACCAGCCACGTTGCGTACCACGGAAGACAGATCAAACTCCAGCACACGCTCGTACTGGGCTTCAGCCATTTCCGTCGCCCACAGGCCGGTTTCTTTTGCGTATTTCTCGACCAGGTCAATCTGCTCCGGCTCGCGGCCGGTCAGCTTCAGGTAATCGATGGTCTGTTCGTCGATGTAGAACATCCCAGCGGTAGCGCCGTATTCCGGAGTCATGTTGGAAATGGTGGCACGGTCACCGATGGTCAGGCTTGCAGCGCCTTCGCCGAAGAATTCCAGATAAGCGCCAACCACCCGCTCCTTACGCAGGAACTCGGTGATGGCCAGAACGATATCGGTGGCAGTGATGCCCGGCTGACGCTTGCCGGTGAGCTTCACACCCACAATATCCGGCAGACGCATCATGGAGGGCTGCCCCAGCATAACGGTCTCGGCTTCCAGGCCGCCCACGCCAATGGCAATTACGCCCAGTGCGTCAATGTGCGGGGTGTGGCTGTCGGTGCCTACACAGGTGTCCGGGAAGGCAATCGGGTGGCCATCTTCATCCGGGCGGTTCTGGATCACCGGAGACATCTTCTCCAGGTTGATCTGGTGCATGATGCCGTTACCCGCCGGAATCACATCCACGTTACGGAACGCGGTGCGGGTCCAGTTGATGAAGTGGAACCGGTCTTCGTTGCGGCGATCTTCAATGGCGCGGTTCTTCTCGAACGCGTCCGGATCAAAGCCCGCGGCTTCTACCGCCAGGGAGTGGTCCACAATCAATTGGGTCTGAACCACCGGGTTCACCTTGGAAGGATCACCGCCCTTCTCGGCGATGGCGTCACGCAGGCCGGCCAGGTCTACCAGGGCGGTCTGGCCCAGGATGTCGTGGCACACTACCCGCGCCGGGTACCAGGGGAAATCCAGGTCACGGCGGCGCTCGATCAGCTGCTTAAGGGAATCGGTCAGGGATTCCGCATCGCAGCGACGCACCAGCTGCTCAGCCAGGACCTTGGAGGTGTACGGCAGCTTGGCGTAGGAGCCAGGCTGAATGGCCTCGACCGCCGCGCGGGTGTCGTAGTATTCCAGGTCGGTACCTGGAAGGGCTTTTCTGAATTCGGTATTCATGGTTTAAAACCTCTTAAGAACGCTCACCGATCGGCAACCAATCCTGGTGCTCAGGGCCGGTGTACTCGGCACTCGGGCGGATGATGCGGTTGTTGGCGCGTTGCTCTTTTACGTGGGCGGTCCAGCCGGATACCCGGGACATTACGAAGATCGGGGTGAACAGCTCGGTCGGGATGCCCATGAAGTGATAGGCAGACGCGTGGAAGAAGTCGGCGTTGCAGAACAGTTTCTTCTCGCGCCACATGACTTCTTCACAGCGAACGGAAACCGGATACAGCACGGTGTCGCCCACTTCCTTGGCCAGCTTTTCGGACCACTTCTTGATAATGGCGTTACGCGGGTCGGATTCGCTGTAGATGGCGTGCCCGAAGCCCATGATTTTTTCTTTGCGCTCCAGCATGCCCATCAGGCCAGCTTCGGCTTCTTCCGGAGTCTGGAACTTCTGGATCAGCTCCATGGCCGCTTCGTTGGCACCGCCGTGCAGCGGGCCACGCAGGGAACCGATGGCGCCGGTTACGCAGCTGTGGATGTCAGACAGCGTGGAGGCACACACCCGCGCAGTGAAGGTCGACGCGTTGAATTCGTGCTCGGCGTACAGAATCAGGGAAACGTTCATCACCTGCTCGTGCAGCTCGCTGGGCTTCTTGCCGTGCAGCAGCTCCAGGAACACACCACCGATGGAATCGCTTTCGGTGTTGGCGGTGTCGATACGCACACCTTCGTGGGCGAAGCGGTACCAGTAAGTGATGATGGCCGGGAAGGTGGCCAGCATGCGGTCGATCTTGTCGTCCTGCTCGCTGAAGTCCTGCTCGGTTTCCAGGTTACCCAGCATGGAGCAACCGGTGCGCATAACGTCCATGGGGTGGGCGTCTTTGGGAATCTGCTCCAGCACCAGTTTCAGGGCATCCGGCAGGGTGCGCAGGCTCTTGAGCCTGGCCTTGTAGGCGTCCAGCTCGGCTTGGGTAGGCAGTTTGCCACGCAGCAGCAGGTAAGCCACTTCTTCAAACTGGGCGTTGTCCGCCAGGTCGCTGACATCATAGCCGCGGTAGGTCAGGCCGGTACCGGTTTTGCCAACGGTACACAGGGCGGTTTCGCCAGCCACCTGGCCACGCAGGCCTGCTCCACCTAGTTTCTTTGCTTCAGCCATGTTGGTCTCCCGTAGTTTTCTGTTTTGTTCGTTTTTGATTCGTTAAAGGCATTCAAGTGTGGTGACAGGGGTCTGACAGGGAGTCTGACAGGGGGTCTGACCCCATACGGGGTCAGACCCCCCTTACTCCAGTCCCCTAACTCCAACTTCTTCAGTTCAATCAGTCTTTCTTCTGGGCAAACAGCTGGTCCAGCTTCTGCTCGAAATCGTGGTAGTTCAGGAAATCGTACAGTTCCATACGGGTCTGCATCAGGTCTACCACGTCTTTCTGGTCGCCCTTTTCCAGGATGTTCTGGTACACCGTCAGCGCTGCCTTGTTCATGGCGCGGAAGGCGCTCAGGGGGTATAGCACCATGGCGGCACCGGCTTCCGCCAGCTCAGAACGATTGTACAGAGGCGTAGCACCAAACTCGGTGATGTTGGCCAGAATCGGCGCATCGATGGCTTCAGCGAAGGCTTTGTAGTCACTCAGCTCGTGCACCGCTTCGGCAAAGATACCATCTGCACCGGCTTCAATGCAGGCCTTGGCGCGGTCGATAGCAGCTTCCAGACCTTCTTTCTGGAAGGAATCGGTACGGGCCATGATAAAAAAGTCTTTGTCCTGACGGGCATCGGCCGCGGCCTTGATGCGGTCAACCATTTCCTCTTTGGATACGATCTCTTTGTTCGGGCGGTGACCGCAGCGCTTCTGGGCAACCTGATCTTCGATGTGAACCGCCGCGGCACCGGCGCGTTCCATTTCACGGATGGTACGGCCAATGTTGAAGGCGCCGCCCCAACCGGTGTCGATGTCCACCAGCAGCGGTACGTCAGTGGCCGCAGTAATCCGGCGCACGTCTTCCACCACATCGTTCATGGTGGTCATGCCCAGATCCGGCAGACCGTAGGAGGCATTCGCCACGCCGCCACCCGACAGGTAGATAGCCTGGTGCCCTACCCGCTCCGCCATCATGGCAGTGTAGGCGTTGATGGTGCCAACAATTTGCAGCGGTTTGTTTTCGTTCAGGGCCTTACGGAAACGGGCACCCGGGGAGAGCTTGCTAGACATATCAATTACCTCTTTGTTCAGATAGTTAGAACGCCTTCTTGAATTTTTTTCTCAATATTCTTGCGGGCGGCGTTTATGTGTCTTTTCATCAGGAATTCGGCGAGCTCTCCATCGCGCTGGGCGATGGCCTCGACGATACGGCGGTGTTCACCCAGCGCCAGATGCGGGCGCCCGGCGGAGGTGCTTAACCGGTAACGGTACATGCGCACCATGTAATACAGATCGCCCAACAGCATCTGGGCCAGCTTGGTATTGCGGCTGCCGGTGGCAATCCGGTGGTGGAAATCGTAGTCACCTTCAGCCTGGTAGTAAGCCTGACCCTGGGCTTCTTCTATCATCTTTTCATGACTGTCCAGGGTCGCTTTCAGGTCACGGATTTCCTCATCGGTCATACGCTCAGCAGCCTGGCGTGCCGCCAGCCCTTCCATCACTTCCCGGATACGGTAGAGTTCAATCAGCTCCTCAGCGCTGACAGACACTACTTTGACCCCAGCATGGGGCCGGCGCACCAGCAGCCCGCGGGATTCCAGCCGGCCCAGCGCTTCACGCAGCGGGCCGCGGGTCAGGTTAAAGCGGGAGCACAGTTCCACTTCACCGATCTTCTCACCGGGCGCAAGATCTCCGGTAACAATCGCTGTTTGCAGACAATCAAAGGCCTCATCGGCGCGGGTTAACGATTGAATGACAGGCTGGCTCATATAGTTGTTAACAATATTAGTTGAATTGATCTGAAATCTACTCGCCAAACCTTGGATTGTCAACAATACCGATTTTTTGGTTAGACCATTTGCTAACAATCTACCGTCCCTTTATTACGCTGGGTTACCTGAACGCCGCTGCACCCTCCCCCTTGCCTGACAAGTCCGGTAAACTCACGGCCTTACCAAGCATTCTCTGCGTATCAACGGATCAAAAACTAAGGACACCCACATGATCAGGAAGTGCCTGTTCCCCGTTGCCGGCTACGGCACCCGCTTTCTTCCCGCCACCAAGGCCATGCCCAAGGAAATCCTGCCGGTTGTTAACAAACCGCTGGTGCAGTACGGGGTAGAAGAAGCAGCCGATGCCGGCATGCATGAATTCGGTTTTGTAACCGGCCGGGGCAAGCGTGCCATCGAAGACCATTTCGATATCAGCTACGAGCTGGAGCACCAGATTGCCGGTACCGGCAAAGAAGGCCTTCTCACCTCAATCCGGGACCTGATCAACAACAACACCTTTGCCTTCACGCGCCAAAATGAAATGAAAGGTCTGGGCCACGCCATCCTCACCGGCCGTAACCTGGTGGGTGACAACCCGTTTGCCGTGGTGCTGGCGGATGACTTCTGCGTGGGCCCGGAAG
>CAYUNQ010000152.1:4982-5945 GCA_964446185.1 uncultured Marinobacter sp.
CAACCAGTTCCGCTGCTCCATCGTGGCGATCGAAGAAGTGCCGCAGGACGAGACCCACAAATACGGCGTGATTGCCGGTGAGTCGATGAAAGACGGCCTGTACCGCATTACCGACATGGTAGAAAAACCGGCCCCGGAAGATGCACCCAGCAACCTGGCGATCATCGGCCGCTATATCCTGACTCCGGATATTTTCGACATTCTGGAGCGCACCCCTCCGGGCAAGAACGGCGAAATCCAGATTACCGATGCCCTGCTGGAGCAGGCGAAGAATGGCTGTGTGCTGGCGTACCAGTTCAAGGGCCAGCGTTTTGACTGCGGCAGCATCGATGGCTTCGTAGAAGCCACCAACTACGTGTACGAGAACATCTACAAGAAAGAGAACTAAAAGCAGAATCCGGGGCGCCTAGCGCCCCAGTAACTGCAGCACCATGCGCCGGTTATCGTCTGTTGTCTTGCGGAACCGGCGCAGCAGTTCTGCTTCGTCATCCGTCAGCTGAACCCGGCTGATTTCCCGTTCCAGCTCCTGTAACGCTGCCGAGAGGTCATCGCTGTTACTGAAGGCCAGGCCAGGCAGCTCCAGCTGGTTACCGTCTCGTCCCTCTTCCATATCAAGCAGCTGCTCAAGGGGCGTCTCCGTCCGGAGACACAAATCCAGTAACTCGGTAACCCCGGGAAAGCCCCGCTGGCGGCCATCTTCCGCCTCCCAGCTGCGCACCCGCGCCTCGTCTACACCGCAGATTTCAGCAATATCGGCCAAAGACAGCTGCCCCTGCTCCCTTACATGCCGCAGGCGCCTGTTGAACGATTGCAGGTAGCGCATGTCTCAATGCCCCTGAAAATTTGAGAAAAAGTGAATCAATTTGAAAATGTAGCGTACCTACAGCTTTGTACACAATGTTCCTATACTGAAATCACAACAAATATGCACGCAGGTAGCCCATGGCCAGGAACGCACTGGAC
>CAYUNQ010000153.1:0-5825 GCA_964446185.1 uncultured Marinobacter sp.
AGTGTCAATATGAGCGAGCAACCGGCAAAGCCAGGCTGGCGGCTGGAGTGGCCGGTGTCTTCCGGGCAAAGGGTCGGCTATGCGCTGCTGAAAGTAACGCCAGAGGATTTCCGGGTTACTGAGAGTCTGTGGCCGGAGGTGGAGGCCCGGGGCGGCGAAGCCGAAGGCTCCGGTGAGCATTTGTGCGTGTGGCTGGAAAAAACCGGGGACAATACCGAGTTTGTCGCCCGGGAGCTGGCGCAGTTGGCCGGCTGCAAGCCTTTCGAGGCGGGTTTTTGTGGGTTGAAGGACCGCCATGCGGTTACTACTCAATGGTTCAGTCTCTACTGCCCGGGGCGGGAAGCCTCTGATGCGGAATTGCTCAGTGCCATTGGCGAGCGCTGGCGGGTTCTGAGTTGGCGGCGCCACGCCCGCAAGCTGCGTCGGGGTGAGCACCAGGCCAATGGGTTTGAGCTGGTACTGCGCGAGGTTCAGGGCGACCGGCAGGTGCTGGAGGCCGCACTGGCACTGCTTGCGGAGCGGGGGGCACCGAATTACTTCGGGCCTCAACGCTTTGGATTTCAGGGCGGCAACCTGGAGCGGGCAGTGAATCTCGATGTTACCCGCCTGAACCGGAAGAAGGGCGGTCGTCGTGGCGGTGGCGGAAGTGGTTCGAAAAACGTATTGTACTTTTCGGCGGCACGTTCGTGGTTGTTCAATGAGGTGCTTGCCGCAAGGGTAGAGGCTGGAAACTGGTTTGAAGCGATGGCCGGTGAACCGGCGGCAGACGGTAGTCCTACAGGCCCTCTGTGGGGCGATGGCTGCACCACGGCGAGCGGTGAGCAAGAGCAACTGGAGCGAGCTGTCGTGGCAGGTCACCCGGAGTTTGAGCGGCTGTTTCTGAGCACCCGGATGAAACCCGAACGCCGAGCGCTGGTTACCCGCCCGGAAAACCTTCAGTGGCAATGGCGGGAGGACGGTAGCCTCCGGTTACAGTTCGCCTTGCCACCCGGGCAGTACGCCACCACGGTACTGGCCGATGTATTCGAGCTGCAGGACATGAGCCTCAGCCGGGATAATAAATACTAAGAAAGCTAGCGGAGAACACTGTGCGTATTCTGTTGTCGAATGATGATGGCGTGCATTCGCCTGGTCTGATGGCCCTGTTCGAGGGGCTGCAGGGTCTGGGTGAGCTTGCCGTGGTTGCCCCGGACCGTGATCACAGCGGAGCCAGTAACTCACTGACGCTGAGCCGGCCGCTGACGGTAGAGAAGCACCCCACCGGTTTCTGGTCGGTAGATGGTACACCTACCGACTGTGTCCAGCTGGCGGTTAACGGCCTGTTCGACAAACCCTTCGACCGGGTGGTCTCCGGTATCAACACCCACGCCAACCTTGGCGATGACATCATTTATTCCGGCACCGTGGCTGCAGCTACGGAAGGTCGCCACCTTGGCTTGCCGGCTATCGCCGTGTCCCTGGTGAATAACGGCCAGTATCATTATGCAACCGCGGCCCGGGTGGTCAGGATGTTGCTGGAGAACAAACGCTACCTGGCGCTTGGCCCCCGCTCGATTCTTAATGTGAATGTGCCGGATCTGCCCTTGAGCGAGCTGGCCGGCTTTCAGGTGACCCGGCTCGGGCACCGTGACCGGGCAGAGGGCGTTGTACCGGTCACTTGCCCACGGGGCAGGCGCCGGTACTGGATTGGTGCTGCCGGTAGCGGTGGTGATGCCGGCCCGGGAACGGATTTCCACGCGGTTCAGCACGGCTATGTCTCCATTACCCCGGTGCACATTGATATGACCCGGCATGAAGCCATGTCCAGACTGCAGGACTGGGTAGGCGACCTCGAGGGGCTTGAGGGGGTATCGGAATGAATGCCCCGCTTGAAGGCATCGGTATGACTTCCCGGCGCACCCGGCTGCGACTGGTACAGCGGTTGCGCGAGGCCGGAATACAGTCTGACCGGGTACTGGAAATTATCGGCCAGGTGCCCCGGCATATCTTCCTTGATGAAGCCCTGGCCCACAGGGCCTACGAAGAAACTTCTTTGCCCATCGGGTACGGGCAAACCCTGTCGCAGCCTTACATTGTTGCCCGGATGACGGAATTGTTACTGGCCCACGAGCCCGGGCGTGTGCTGGAATTGGGCACCGGCTCCGGCTACCAGACAGCGGTTTTGTCCCAGGCGTTCCGGGAAATCTACAGCGTTGAGCGCATCAAACCGCTGCAGGAACGGGCGCGGGAGCGGTTGCGGCAGCTGAATATTCGCAATGTGATGCTCAAGCATGCCGACGGCGGCATGGGCTGGCCGGAAAAAGGGCCGTTTGAAGGCATTATTGTAACGGCTGCACCGGTAGAGGTGCCCAGAGAATTGCTGGATCAGCTTGCCGATGGTGGTGTGCTGATTGCACCGGTAGGCGAGGAGAATCAGGTGCTGGTTGAAATTATTCGAAGAGGTGACAGCTTTGAGCGTCGTGACCTGGAACCGGTGCGTTTTGTGCCTCTGCTCGGTGGAGTGGTGCGTTGATGGAGCGTAGCCCGGAATCATCGGTGAATCGCAGCCACCATCCGGTGGCTGTGTTTTTAAGGGGCATGGCCATGGGGGCGGCGGATATCGTTCCGGGAGTTTCCGGGGGTACCATCGCCTTTATCACCGGCATCTATTTCCGGTTGCTTGAGGCCATCAGCGCCGCCCCCGTTGCGTTCGTGAAGCAATTTCTGAAAGGGGATATCCGAGGCTTCTGGCGGGCAATCGATGGCAGCTTTCTGATTACCCTGCTGGCGGGTGTGATCACCAGCGTGGCCAGCCTGGCCTCGCTGATCACCTGGTTACTGGCCAGCCATCCGATCCTGATCTGGAGCTTTTTCTTTGGCCTGATCGTTGCCTCCGTGTGGCATGTGGGGCGCCAGGCCCGTCACTTTTCCCCCTTCTTGCTGGCGCCGCTGGTTGCCGGGGTAGTCTTTGCCTGGTGGGTAACCACCCTCCCGGCCAGCGAAGTGGCACCCTCACAACTGGCATTTTTCTGGGCGGGAGCACTGGCTATCTGTGCCATGATCCTGCCGGGCATATCCGGCAGCTTCCTGCTGGTTATTATCGGCATGTACTCGCCCATACTGGCTGCGATCAAGTCGTTCGAAGTGGCCAGTCTCGGGCTCTTCCTGCTGGGGTGTCTGGTAGGGCTGTTGTCGGTAGCACGCCTGATCACCCTGGCGTTCCGGCACTTCCATGATACGGTGCTGGCGCTGTTGACCGGTTTCATGATTGGCGCACTGAGCAAGGTGTGGCCCTGGCAGGAAACCCTGAGCTGGCGTACCAACAGTTCCGGTGAACAGGTGCCCCTGAGCCAGGCGCCTGTTACTCCGGATACCTGGGCCGTGTTGACCGGGCAGGACCCGCAAGTTGTCATGGCGATAGTAATGGCTCTGGCGGGGCTGGTACTTGTCCTCGCCCTGGAATATGTTGGCCAGATGGCTGGCCCGAAGCAGGGTGATGCCAACGAGTAGATGGCGAAAGTGTTACCTGGCGCACAAAATTATTGTTTCCGAAGGTAACAATCCTTTGTCCGGGGTAACTTGGAATCGCCTATGAATTGTGCAATATATTAATAAGTTAGTCCTGAAACATGAGAAAGTGCATCCTTCGGGACCGTTTTCTTATACGGATTTATTATAATCAGGCATTTTTTATACGTGACTCTTAATATCGGGCGCCATCAAGCACCACTCCCGGTCAGGGCTTCGGCACTGGCCGGAACCCCGTGCCGCCGCCCGAGAAGCCGCAGGTGGCAGGTCGTTTCCTTGCTTCTGCTGGCTTTTCTGCTGCCGCTGTCTGGTTGCAACACCAACGCTCTCTATCAGGACAGTCTGTACAACCCCCCGGTTTACTGGGGCACCCACGTCGTTAAAAAAGGCGAAAACCTTTACCGGATTGCCTGGCGCTATGGCCGGGATTACCGGGAACTGGGGAATGCCAACGGCCTTGCCCCCCCCTGGAACCTGCGTGTTGGACAGGTGCTGCGCCTGGACAAAAAAGGCAGGATTCCCGAAAGTACCCGCACTGCGTCTGCAGCGCCGAACACTGCTACGGCACCGCAGCGCACGGTGGCCAGTCAGCCACCACGGACTACCGCGCCCCCGCCAAAAACCACCTCACGGTCAGCCGCCCCAGCTACCGGCAGCAGCCAGACCGTGGCCAACATCCGCTGGCACTGGCCGCACAATGGCACCGTTATTGCAGGATATTCTGCATCCGGGAAAGTCAATAAAGGTATTGATATTGCCGGAAAACCCGGGGATGCTGTGAAGGCTGCAGCTCATGGAAATGTGGTTTACGCGGGTAGTGGGTTGCTGGGTTATGGCAACCTCATTATTGTAAACCACAACGAGCATTATCTGAGCGCCTACGCACACAACCGGAAGATACTGGTGCAGGAAGGGGAGGACGTTAAAGCCGGGCAGGTAATCGCCGAGCTGGGTAGTACAGGGACAGACAAGCCGATGCTGCATTTTGAAATCCGCAAGAATGGCAATCCGGTAGACCCTTCCCGATATCTGCCCAGACGCTGAAAAAACCGGGAGCTGGATATTCCCGGCCAGATTACCCGAATCCTGACTGAAAACCGCACAAGCCAAGAACAAGAATGGCAACCGTGATTGCCAGCCAACAAGCAACTGTCCTGAAGAAAACCAACATTGAAAGCCCGCAATAACAAGAAGTATCGGGCGCAAACAGGATTATTGAGAGGCGGGGTAACGTAATGTCAGCAGAGCAAGAAGACATCATCATAGATCGTGTTGCGGACCTGGATGACGCAGACGATCATCTGTTAGCTGAAGATAAACCGGACAAGCCCGTAGCGGATGACCCGGTGGCTGAGACAGAAGAGGACTTTCCCACTCAGGGCAAGTACTACACCAGCACAAAGCAACTGGATGCCACCCAGTTGTACCTCAACGAAATCGGTTTCTCTCCCTTACTGACACCTGAAGAAGAAGTCTACTTTGCGCGTCTCGCCCGGAAAGGTGAGGAATCGGGCCGCAAGCGTATGATTGAAAGCAACCTCCGGCTGGTGGTCAAGATTGCTCGCCGGTATGTAAACCGGGGCCTTACACTGCTGGACCTGATCGAAGAGGGCAACTTGGGCCTGATTCGCGCAGTGGAAAAATTCGACCCTGAGCGGGGCTTCCGGTTCTCCACCTATGCAACCTGGTGGATCCGGCAGACCATCGAACGGGCCATCATGAACCAGACCCGAACCATCCGGCTGCCGATTCATGTGGTCAAAGAGCTCAATCTGTACCTGCGTGCGGCCCGTGAACTGACCCAGAAGCTGGACCACGAGCCGACGGCAGAAGAAATCGCTCGGCTGGTCGACAAGCCGGTGGCAGACGTCAAGCGCATGCTGGGTCTTAACGAGCGGGTTGCTTCCATGGACACCCCGATTGGTGTCGGAAGTGACAAGTCCCTGATGGACACCGTGGCCGATGAAGGCGCCTCTGACCCGGCCGATGTCCTGCAGGATGACGATATCTGCTCCAGTCTGGAAAAGTGGATTGATCAGCTGAGCGACAAGCAGCAGGAAGTGTTGTCACGCCGCTTCGGATTGCGGGGATATCCGGTCAGTACCCTGGAAGAGGTGGGCCAGGAAATTGGCCTGACCCGAGAGCGGGTGCGGCAGATTCAGGTTGAAGCCCTGCGTCGTCTGCGGGAGATTCTTGAGAAAGACGGCCTGTCGGGTAACCTGTTGTTCAACTAGGCACAATTGACGTACCTGAAAGGCAAGCCGGTCATGGAAGCATGACCGGTTTTTTTGTTTAATGTGGCACCAAATGAGAACCAG
>CAYUNQ010000154.1:0-5809 GCA_964446185.1 uncultured Marinobacter sp.
AACTGGAAAGTTTTGGTCTGGCCCAGGTGCGCAATGCGCCGGCGGGAGTCTGGGTAGAGGGCACGCTGGAGTCGGGCTACCGTGCCTGCCTGTGGTCGCGCCTGGCCAACCGGGTAATGCTGCACATCGCAGAGGTAGACGCCCGCAGTGCCGAGGAACTTTACGAAGGCGTGGTGTCGCTGGACTGGCAGGCCCATATCCCTGCGTCTGGCAGTTTCCGCGTGACCTTCCTGGGCCAGAATGAAGAAATCCGTAACACCCAGTTTGGTGCCCAGAAAGTTAAAGACGGTATCGTTGACAGCATCCGCGGTGCCGGCATGCCACGGCCGTCCGTCGCCCCGAAAGACCCGGACGTGACCATTTCAGCTCGCCTGAACCGGGGCCGGTTGGCGGTGGGGCTCGACCTCAGTGGCCACAGCCTGCACATGAGGGGCTATCGCACGGAGAAAGGCCTGGCACCCCTGAAGGAAAACCTGGCGGCCGCCTTGCTGATGCGTTCCGGCTGGCCGGACATTGCCGCTGCCGGTGGTGACTTTGTTGACCCCATGTGTGGTTCCGGCACCCTGCTGATTGAAGCCGCTTTGATGGCCCTGGATATCGCTCCGGGCCGCCGGGTCGAGCGTTTCGGTTTCGAAAAATGGCCTGGCCATCAGCCGGAACTCTGGCTTGGACTACGCCAGGAAGCGGAGCGCCGCGCCCACGAAGGCAAGCAGAAACGGATACCGGCCTTTGCCGGTTTCGACCAGGACAGCCGTGTTATCGATACCGCCCGAAACAACATCCGCCGGGCCGGCCTGGATAACCTTGTGCAGGTTGAGGTTCGGCCAGTTACCGGATTTGAACGGCAGGAAAGCTGGGCCGAACAGGGCCTGGTGCTGACCAACCCTCCTTACGGTGAACGCCTGAGCGAGCGCAAAGAACTGGCCGGCCTTTACCAGGCTCTTGGCGAAGTGGTGCTGCGTGAACTGCCCGGCTGGCGCCTGGCCGTGTTTACCGGTGCTCCGGAGTTCGGAAAGTCCATCGGCCTGCGCAGCTTCAAGCAATACAAGCTCTTCAACGGCAAACTGCCGGCACAACTGCTGTTGTTCGAAATCCAGCCCGAAAATGCCCGCACCCCCCGGGACCCTGCAGCGCCGGGCCAGGTGATGCCCCGGATCGCCAATCCCGAGCGGGCAGACATGCTGCGCAACCGCCTGAAGAAAAACCTGAAAACCATCGGCCAGTGGGCCCGGAAACAGAACATTGGCTGCTACCGCCTCTACGATGCGGATATGCCGGAGTACGCCCTGGCTATCGATATCTACGAGGGCAGGGTACATGTGCAGGAATACCTGGCCCCGAAATCTATAGACGAAAAAGCTGCCAGGGAACGCCTTGCCGAAGCCATGGCGGTCATCCCGGAAGTGCTGGAAGTTGCGCCGGAAAACCTGGTGTGTAAACAACGCCAGCGCCAGACCGGCACCAAACAGTATGAAAAACAGGCTGCAACCGGTGAATACTTCAATGTGCATGAACACGGCTGCACCCTGAAAGTAAACCTGAAAGACTACCTGGACACCGGCCTGTTCCTGGATCACCGACCGGTGCGCTACTGGATACAGCAGCATTCCCGGGGCAAACGCTTCCTGAACCTGTTCTGCTACACCGGCGCAGCCACTGTTCACGCGGCTGCCGGTGGCGCCAGCCGGTCCCTGAGCCTGGATATGTCCAAGACCTACGTCAACTGAGCCCAGGACAACCTGGCCCTGAACCGGGCCGATCTCCGCAAGCACGTAGTAGAGCAGGCTGACTGCCTGGCCTGGCTGGCAGACCGCAAAACCGCCAACCAGACCTTCGACCTGATCTTCATGGACCCGCCCACCTTCTCGAACTCTGCCCGCATGGCCGGCGTTCTGGATATCCAGCGGGATCACGGAGCCATGGTCCGGCAGTGTATGGAGCGGTTATCCAGCGATGGCTTGCTGATCTTCTCCAACAACTTCCGGAAATTTAAGCTCGATGAAGGCCTGGAGCAGGAGTTCGAAGTTACAGAGGTAACGGCCAGCACGCTGGATAAGGATTTCCAGAGAAATCAGAAGATCCATCGTTGCTGGCACATCCAGCACCGCGCCTGAGGTCAGAATTCGTAACGAATACCAGAGGAAAACTGGAAGGCGTTGGCGCTGGTGTCTGTGTCCTTGAACAGCCTGCCGCCTTCCAGAACCAGGTAGGTGCTATCCAGAAGTTCGAAGTCGATACCGGCAACCCAGCTGAAGCTGAAGCTGCTTGAGGGGTAATCCCCCACGTAATTCCGGAACTGCCGGTTAGCATCCGCATCCGGGTTTGGCAGTGTCGCCTCACCGCTAACGTGGGTGAAGCCCGCCTGCGCGTATACGTTGCCCAGTTCACCGATGGGGTAATGCAGCCCCATGTACCAGCTGGCGAAATAATCCACCGCCAGGCTCAGTTCTCCGCGGGAAATCTCCGCATCCTTATAGCCACCGCCCAGGCGAATTTCTGCGTGAATCAGGTCGTTCAGGTGGCCGCCAATCACCAGCGTGCCGGCCTGGCCCCAGCCGTCTTCTTTGGAAATGCCAATGGAGCGATGCTCCAGTGCCGTGGCCAGCAGCCCGATATAGTGTTTTTCAGAGCGGGGTGTATCTGCCGCGGTCTGGGCGTAGGCCATTGCCGGGCACAGGCAGGCAGACAGAATGCTGGCGGTGAGCAGGGAAGGGGTGATTTTTTTCATTATGATCCGGCGTCCTGTCGTCATCGATACTGACGCCAGATTCTGCCTTGTGTAACGCCATGTTACGCAGACTCCTGTCACACTTCCCCGCGCCGGCAAGCGGTTTACAGCCCGGCCATCAGGCCTTCGTCGCGCGCCAGCATCAACAGGGCATACACGCCGTTTTCCGGCAGTTGTGGCTCCAGGCCTTCGTCGAACAGCAGCTGGCGGCGTCGGTCTTCGATGGTTTCGCTGTCCAGTCCGGTGATCAGCTCGGTAATAGGCGCTATTTCGAAGGGCGCATCCTGGCTCACGGCATTGAAAATCAGGTCAATCAGGATTTCGTCCGGGTCCATGCCATCTACGTACACGGTCTGGTCCGGCAGGTCCTGGTGCAGCTCCTGCACCAGCTCCAGCAGTGGCACACCCTGCTCTTCAAGGTACAGCAGATCAGTATCGCCAAGATCACCATCCTCCGGCAGCCAGGCTTCTTCCGGTGCAATGACCACGGTTTTCATCTGGCCGTCTTCCAGCGACCAGGCAATGGCAACGGGAAACAGCGCGTCTTCGGTCTGGCAGTATTCGATGTCCAGAAAACGGGGTATCGACACGGGCAACTCCGATAATTATCGTTGGGTGAGTACAGTCACTGACCGCGTACTCTGTAGGAGCATTGCCGGCTTCGTGCCATACTGTAGCGGCCATTATCATGCAATCAGGAAGATCATGGAACACGTTGAATTTAATAATGACTTGATTGAGTTTCTGAACGCTTCACCCACGCCATGGCACGCGGTGAACACCATGAAAACCCGACTTGACGCTGCAGGTTTCAGCCAGCTGGATGAGCGTGAAGAGTGGGCACTGGAGCAGGGCAAGGGTTACTACGCCATTCGCAACGGCTCTTCGATTATTGCATTCCGTACCGGCAACAAGGATGTGATCACGTCGGGGGTCCGCATGGTGGGTGCCCATACCGACAGCCCGTGTCTGAAAGTGAAACCCAGCCCGGAAATCCGGCGGAAAGGGTTCTTCCAGCTGGGCGTGGAAGTATACGGCGGCGTGCTGCTGAACCCATGGTTCGACCGTGATCTCGCCCTCGCAGGCCGGGTAACCGTGCTGGATGAGTCCGGCAAGGTCAGGGATACCCTGGTGAATTTCAAGAAGCCGGTTGCCATTATCCCGAGCCTGGCCATTCACCTGGATCGTGAAGCCAACAGCAATCGCTCAATTAATGCCCAGACGGATTTGCCGCCAGTCGTCATGCAGGTGCCTGATACCGACACCACCGCCTTCACCGACCTGCTGCGTGAACAGATTGCCAGTGAGTCCGGCCTGAACGTCACCAAGGTGCTGGGTTACGAGCTGAGCTTCTACGATGCTCAGGGCGCTTCCTATGTTGGTCTGCGGGACGAGTTCCTGGCATCAGCCCGGCTGGACAACCTGCTGAGCTGCTACATTGGCCTGCAGTCGCTTCTGGACGCCTCTGGTGAGCAAGCTGCCTTGCTGGTGTGTAATGACCATGAAGAAGTGGGCAGCATGTCTGCCGAAGGCGCTCAGGGTCCGTTCCTCGGGTCTGTGCTGGAGCGCTGGTGCGGGGCCGGCAAGGGTAGGGCCATCGCCCGCTCCATGATGATCTCCGCTGACAACGCCCACGGTGTGCACCCGAACTTCATGGACAAGCATGATGAAAATCACGGCCCGATCCTGAATCAGGGCCCGGTGATCAAGGTCAACCACAACCAGCGTTATGCCACCAACAGCCGCTCAGCTGCACTGTATCGTCATATCAGCGACGAGCTCGGCCTGCCACACCAGACGTTCGTGGTTCGCAGCGACATGGGTTGTGGCAGCACGATCGGACCGCTGACTGCTGGCAACCTGGGGGTAACCACACTGGATATCGGCGTGCCGCAGTTTGCTATGCATTCCATTCGGGAACTGATCGGTACCAGAGACGGCTACACGCTGTATCAGGTGCTGAAAGAGTTTATGCAGCGGGAAGAAGTGTTTTAAGGCAGAAAGTAAAAAGCCGCTGATTGAAACAATCAGCGGCTTTTCGGAATAAGTGGCTCCCCGACCTGGGCTCGAACCAGGGACAAACGGATTAACAGTCCGTTGCTCTACCAACTGAGCTATCGGGGAACGTCGTCATGTGACGAGGCGCGTATATTAAGTTGGCTATACCGCCTCGTCAACCCCCTGACTAAAATTTTTAGCCAAGGGCTTTCTGCAAACGCTCGATGGCCTTTCGCAGGTTATCCATGCTGGTGGCAAAGCTCAAACGCATATGGCCGGGGCTGCCGAAGGCAGAACCCGGAACCAGTGCAACGCCGGCTTCGGTCAGCAGTTTCTCGGCGAATTCTACGTCTGTGCTCACGCCTTCGGTGGCGTCGATGGCGCCCTGGAAGCTCGGGAACACGTAGAAGGTGCCGTCGCCGTAGGGGCATTCAACGCCCGGCAGTTTGTTCAGGGCGTCTACCAGCCAGTCGTGGCGTTCTTTGAACGCTTTGACCATTTCACCCACGCAAGCCTGGTCGCCGTCCAGTGCTGCGGTCGCAGCGGCCTGGGAGATGGAGCAGGGGTTGGAGGTGCTCTGGGACTGGATTTTCTTCATGGCGCCGATGATTTTTGCCGGGCCGGCCGCGTAGCCGATACGCCAGCCAGTCATGGAGTAGGCCTTGGATACGCCGTTCAGTACGAAGGTGCGGTCGTACAGTTCCGGGCAGGCGTTCAGGATGTTGCAGAATGGCTTGCCGGTCCACAGGATCGGCTCGTACATGTCGTCGGTGGCGATCATGATGTTGGGGTGCTTTTTCAGCACTTCACCAATGGCCTGCAGCTCTTCCAGGGAGTAGGCCATGCCGCTGGGGTTAGACGGGCTGTTGATCACGAACAGGCGGGTACGCTCGGTGATGGCGTTTTCCAGCTGTTCCGGGGTGATCTTGAAGCGGGTGTCTACGGTGGTTTCGATGATTACCGGCTTGCCTTCCGCCACCAGCACCATATCCGGGTAGGAAACCCAGTAAGGCGCAGGGATAATGGCTTCATCGCCTTCGTTCAGTGTGGCCAGTGCCAGGTTGAAAAAGCTCTGTTTGCCAC
>CAYUNQ010000155.1:0-2254 GCA_964446185.1 uncultured Marinobacter sp.
GCGCTGGCCAGCGTCTCGGTCAGCACCGAGTTCGACCAGCTGGCCGACTGCGGCCTAACCCACATTGAAGCCGCCAGCTTTGTCTCCCCCAAATGGGTGCCCCAAATGGGTGATTCCGCCGAGGTCATGGCCGGCATCACCCGAAAGGCCGGCGTGCGCTACTCTGCCCTCACCCCCAACCTCAAAGGCTTCGAAAATGCCCTGGCGGCCGGAGCCGACGAAGTGGCCGTGTTCGGCGCCGCCTCCGAAAGCTTCACCAAAAAGAACATCAACTGCAGTATCGCCGAAAGCCTGGACCGTTTCGCGCCGGTGGTGGAAGCAGCCCGCAAACACGGCATTCCGGTGCGCGGCTATGTTTCCACCGTGATGGGCTGCCCCTACGAAGGCGACATCGCCCCGGCACAAGTCGCCACCGTAGCCAGGGCACTGTACGACATGGGTTGCCATGAGATTTCGCTGGGTGACACCATCGGTGTGGGCACGCCGCTGAAAGCCAAGCGCATGCTCGAAGCAGTAGCCGCCCATATTCCCATGGACAAACTGGCCGCCCACTTCCACGACACCTACGGCCAGGCCCTGGCCAATCTGTATGCGGTGCTGGAAGAAGGCGTCAGCGTGATCGACGCCTCGGTGGCTGGACTGGGCGGTTGCCCTTATGCGAAAGGCGCCTCCGGCAACGTGGCCACCGAAGACGTGCTCTACCTGTTAAATGGGCTGGGTATAGAAACCGGTGTCGACCTGGAGAGGCTGGTGGCAACCGGAGGCTGGATTTGCGGCCAGCTCAAGCGCCAAAACGGCTCTAAAGTCGGGCAGGCCATGGGCGGTTGAACCTGAGGGCCCCCGCCCACGGGGGCCTGACACAGCGTTACAGGTCTGAGCCTTCGTCCGCCTCGCGCAAGCGCTCTTTGCGCTCAAGGTCTTCCTGTATCACCGCTTTGATCTCATCCAGCACGGCATCGACATCAGAGCTGCCACTGTCATCTTCAAATTCACCCGTCAAAACGGAGTCGGGGGTCAGTTCCCCCTCTTGGAACAGCGCCCACATCTCCCTGGCGAACCGGGTGTCCAGGATCTCAGGTGCATACTGGCCATAATAGCGGCGCATGTTATTTACATCGCGGTCGAACATTTCCTGCGCACTGTTGTTGGATGCAGCGTTTACCGCCTGCGGTAAATCAATGATCACCGGGCCGTAATCGTCAACCAGCACGTTAAATTCCGACAGATCCCCGTGCACAATGCCCTCACACAGCATGAGCTTCACGTAGTGCATCATCAGGGTGTGGTCTTCAATGGCCTGCTCTGCTGACATAGACACATCAGCCAGTCGTGGTGCGACATCGCCGGTATCGTCTGTTACCAGCTCCATCAACAACACGCCGTCAAAGCAACCGTAGGTCTCCGGCACCCGCACACCGGCGTTCGCCAGCGTGGACAGTGCATTGATTTCGGCATTCTGCCAGACTTCTTCCTGCTGCTTGCGACCGTAGTTTGAACGCTTTTCCATGGCGCGGGCCTGGCGCCCGCTGCGAACCTTGCGCCCCTCCTGGTATCGCGCCGCTTTTTTAAAGCTGCGCTTCACCGCATCTTTATAAACCTTGGCACAGCGAATCGAATCGCCACACCGTACAATATAAATATCGGCCTCTTTACCACTCATGAGCCGGCTGATGACTTCATCAATAATGCCATCATCGGCGAGAGGCTGTAGGCGTTCAGGGATTTTCAAAGAGTTCCTGCCAAATTTGGTCGAAGATAAGCCGCCATTGTACCGTTGGTAGAGTCTGCCGGCTAATATCGCTGATACCAGAACTATCCTGCTCCACTAAACCCGGGATCTACGCAATGCATCTTCCATTCTGGCTGACAACGGCTCTGCTCTTTCCGGTGTTGCTGTATCAGGGTAAGCGCACCCGTCAAACCACGCCACGCCTGCCCGAGGCCTCCGGATCTCCGTTCGGACAGCACGGCGAGGGCAAACCCGCCCGGCGCGTTCTGGTGATTGGCGAATCCACCGCCGCCGGCGTGGGTGCGCAAACCCACGATCAGGGCCTGGCCAGCCAGCTGGCACGGGAGCTCCATGAACGTACCGGCCAGACCATTGCCTGGCACACCTTCGGAGTGAATGGTATTCGCCTGAGGGCACTGAACAAGCAGCTAGCAAACGCGGAATTGCCAGAGGCAGACCTGGTGATTCTGAGCATGGGGGTGAACGACACGACCGGCTTTACCCCGCGATCCCGTTTTCGCCGGC
>CAYUNQ010000155.1:2264-5733 GCA_964446185.1 uncultured Marinobacter sp.
TGCTGGAATTACGCGAATTACTCGGTATACGTTACCCGGCACCGCTGATGCTGTTGAGTGTTCCACCCATGCACCTGTTTACTGCCCTGCCATCTCCATTGCGATATGTGATGGGGTGGCGGGCGCGGTTGCTGGACAATCTTTATAAAGAATTGGCAGATAAGGCACCGGAAAAGTTTGCCTACGCACACTATCCGGTGATCTCGGACCCGGAATTGCTGGCCAGCGACGGCTACCACCCCGGCATCAAAGGCTATCGGTACATTGCCCAAGCCCTGGCGCCGGAGCTGAGCCGGGGCATCAGGGCCGATGCTTCTCCGGAGGAATAGAGTAAGTCATGGTGGCATGGGCCACCGGCTCCTCCATGCCTGTGGAATAGATCGACACCTCACCCACCGCCATCGTGCGCCCTACTTTCAGCAAGGTGGCTCGGGCCCACACCGCAGCGTGGGCGGCGGGCTTGCGCATGAAGTTGATGTTGAAGTTGGTGGTTACGGCCAGGGGCACCAGGCCGATTTTGCCCAGCAGCGCGGCGTACATGGCCACGTCTGCCAGCCCCATCATCACCGGGCCAGACACGGTTCCGCCGGGGCGCAGGTGGTCTTCGTCCACCTCCAGCTTCATCTCGGCCCAGCCGTCCCCCAGTTCCTGCAGGGTGCCGTAGGCGGTACCCTGGGGAAACTGGTCTTCAAGGAAAGCCTTCAGCTCCCCGAATGTTACTTGCATGGCTCTACTTCTCAGTCCGGTTTGTAAAGCCTCAGGATACTCGAAAAGTCCAGCTCACCGTTACCCTGCCCGGCATGCAGCTGGAACAGGTTGCGCGCCAGCGCACCCATGGGAATGGACGCCTGGTTGGCTACGGCATTGTCAAATGCCAGCCCCAGGTCCTTGGTCATCAGATTGACCAGGAAGCCGCCCTGATACTCCCGCGATGCCGGCACGCCTTCCATCACGCCCGGCCACGGGTTGTACACGTTCAGCGCCCAGTTGCCGCCAGAGCTCTGTTTCATGATTTCCGACAGCACCGCAGGGTCCAGGCCGTTCTTCACACCCAGGGCCAGGGCTTCGCTGGTACCGGCCATCAGGATGGCCAGCATCATGTTGTTGCAGATCTTGGCCACTTGCCCAGCGCCGTGGGGGCCGGCGTGGAAGATGTTCTTGCCCATGGCTTCCAGAACCGGCCGTGCCTTGTTGTAGGTGGCCACTTCGCCGCCGCAGATAAAGGTCAGCGTGCCCGCCTTCGCACCACCCACGCCACCCGACACCGGGGCGTCGATGAAGGCCAGGTCTTTTGCCGCAGCCGCTTCTGCCACCGCCCGGGAGGTTTCCGGAGCAATGGTGGAAGAATCAATCACCAGGGTGCCGGCCGGCAGGGCTGCCAGCAGGCCGTCTTCACCCAGGTATACCGCTTCCACATGCTTGCCCGCCGGCAGCATGGTGATCACGCACTCGGCGCCCCGGGTTGCCGCTTTAGCGGAATCCGCGGTGCTGGCCCCTTCGGCCACCAGTGATTCGACCGCCGCTTTGGACAGGTCGAAAACCGTGACCTCATGCCCCGCCTTCAGCAGGTTGGAGGCCATGGGGCCGCCCATGTTGCCCAGACCAATAAAGGTTACCTTCGCCATCTTGCATCTCCTTGTTTTTGTTTCAGTGCGCAGGGGGTATCAGTGCCCGGGCGCCTGGCTGAAAAAATCGTCAATCCACTCGTTGTCCAGTTCCGAAAGCGACGCATAGCGCCAGCGGGGCTGCATGTCTTTGTCGATCAGCAACGCCCGGATGCCTTCGGCAAACTCGCCCTTCTTCAGGCAGTTCACAGACATCACCAGCTCGTTATCCAGCACCTGTTTCAGGCTGTCGCGCTGGCTGCGCTGCAGGTGTTTCCAGGTCAGGGCCAGCGAAGTGGGCGAGGCACTGGCCAGGCCCTTCACGGCTTTGCCCAGCCAGTCCTCTCGGCCGCCCAGGTCTTTCAGCTGCGTCACCACCTGTTCCAGGGAATCGCCATCGGTGGCCTGCTGGATATCATCAAAGTGATCGCGAACCGGAGACGCCGGCAGCGCCTCCCGGCTTTGCTGTTCATACTGGCGCAATACCGAGCTGACAACACCATGAGCGCTGGAGCCCTGCCAGTCAGCGGAGGCCAGGGCATCAATCACCTGCCCTTTGAGTTCGTGGCTGACGAAACGGTCTGCCATGCCCACAAACAGCGCATCGGCTGGGTTCATGCGGGTGCCGGTCAGCCCCAGAAACATTCCGGTACGCCCGGGCATGCGGTTGAGGAACCAACCAGCGCCGATATCCGGGTACAGGCCGATGCTCACTTCCGGCATGGCCAGTTTCGAGTGCTCGGTAACCACCCGGTGGGAAGCACCCGCCATCAGGCCGATGCCGCCGCCCATCACAATACCGTTGCCCCAGCACACAACCGGTTTGGGGAAGGTGTGAATCAGGTAGTCCAGCTCGTATTCTTCGGTGAAGAACCGCTCGCCTTCAGCCAGCTTCCCGGGCTCGGTCATGCTCCGGTACAGGGACACAATATCGCCACCGGCGCAGAAGGCCTTGTCGCCCTCGGCTTCCAGCCATACCGCACACACGCTGTCATCGTCGGCCCAGCGTTGCAGCTGCGGCTTGAGCAGGCGGATCATGTCCATAGACAGCGAGTTCAGGTTGCGCGGGCTGTTCAGCCTGGCGACCGCAATCCGGCCACCGCCGTTAGTGGTCCACTCTTCAAATACCATCGGTTGATCGCTCATAGCAGCCCCGGGCTTATCGGTTTTTCCATTCCGGCTTGCGCTTCTCTAGGAACGCATTCACGCCTTCTTTCTGGTCTTCGGTGTGGAACAGCTCCACGAACAACTCCCGCTCCATGCGCCAGCTGTCGGTATGGCTGCGGCCATCCCGGGCGCTCATCACCAGCTGCTTGCAGCGGGCAATGGAAGACGGGCTCTGCTTGCAGGCACCTTCGGCCAGTTTCAGGGCGGCTTCCAGGCCTTGCCCGGAGGGCACCACTTCTTCCACCAGGCCAATCTGCAGGGCCTTGTTGGCATCTACCCGCTCGCCGCACAGAATCATGCGCTTGGCCCAGCCCTCGCCCACCAGCCAGGGCAGGTTCTGGGTGCCGCCAGCGCAGGGCAGCAGGCCAACACCGGCTTCTGGCAATGCCATCTGGGCATGCTCTTCGGCAATGCGGATATCACAGGCCAGCGCACACTCCAGGCCACCACCCATGGCGTAGCCGTTAATAGCAGCGATGGAGACGCCCCGGAAGGCGGTCAGCGTGGCAAAGGCCTGGCCGAACTTCTGGGCCATGTCGTTGGCCCGGGCCAGGTCGCCGTCGGCAAAGGTTTTCAGGTCCGCTCCGGCGGAGAAGAACTTCTCGCCCTGGCCGGTCACCACCAGCGCAAAAATGTTACGGTCGGCGTTCAGGTCCTCGATGGCCGCTTCCAGCGCTGCCAGGGAGTCTGCCGTCCAG
>CAYUNQ010000156.1:0-1841 GCA_964446185.1 uncultured Marinobacter sp.
GGGGGTTATTGTTCAAACCGTGAACGGTGTCAAAACTGCCGGGTAACGCTGATCACTTTTTGCTGCGTGCCTGCCGGCGAACGTCGCCCGGGGTGTGGCCGGTCCAGGAACGATAGGCCTTGGTAAAGCCGGCCTGATCGCTGAAACCGAGCTTTTCCGAGATGGATTCCAGAGGCACATTGGTGTCGGTCAGGTACAGGGTGGCAAAGCTTTCCCTGATTTCGTTACGCAGCTCCCGGAAGGAGGTGCCGGCGGCGGCCAGGTGTTGCCTGAGGGTTCGTGGGCTGATGTCCAGGCGACGGGCAATGTTCTCAGTGGTGCAGGGCCGGCCGGGCTGGCTTTTGATCAGCTCCTGCACCTGGCGTACGGTTTGGTCGGCCTCCCGGCTTTTTTCCTTGCTGTCGTGGCGGGTTCGGGCCACCAGAAACTCCAGGCTGACATCATCCGTCCGGACCGGGTTGCCATTAAGCGGCATGGTAACCTGGCTGACTCCGGCATCGAACTCAAACTCGCTGCCCGGTGCAAGGCGTTGCCAGTCCTCTTTGCTGACGCTGGTTGGACAGTCGAACTGAAAGGTGAAATTACTGCACACGTGGCATGAAAGCCGGTAGATACTGCCCATGTAGATCTTGGTCAGGCACGGGCGCAATTCGCCCAAGCCCCAGGTGTCGACCAGACGGAGGCGAAAGGTGGAGCCGGTGGACTCCAGTTCCATGTCCATCAGGGGCAGCCCCACACGCAGATATTGCACGATCATGCTGACCAGGCGTCGCGGATTTTCCTGTCCCAGTACGGCAAAGCCGAGCAGGCCATGGGTTGGCAGATCCAGTTGCTGACCGAACTCGAATGCGGCGCGCTCGTCTGTCATCAGCCAATCGGCCTGATTCAGAATCAGCAGTGCCTGTTTCATGGAAATGCTGGCATCCGGATTGTTCAGCAAACTATCGGTGATGCCGGTTTTGGCCAGAATGGCGTGCCGCTTAACCCCCCGATTTTCCATGAAACGGATAAAACGGCGAGCATAACGGGCCGATATAATCGGCACCTCAAGGGCAAGGCTGTTCAACGAATCCATGTTTCCGTCTCTGGGCCGGGAGCTGTGTACGGGGTTAGTATAGGCCCGCTGTTGCTGGTAAGTTCTGGCAGCTGGTCACAAATTGGCCTCATGGCCGGATATGACAATGAAACTTCAGACAGGTTTAAGCGCCATGACTTCAAGCCCTGCCACGGCTCCGGACACAGGCTCCGCTGCCCCATGCTCCGTATGTGAAAGTCCGGCACTGGCCCGGTTTATGGAGGTGGAAGGCAAACTGTATTTGCGCTGCGGGATTTGTCAGGCAACGGTGATGGCACCAGAGTTCTACCTCTCTGAACAGGATGAACAGGCCTTCTACCGGCTCCACGACAACCGGCCTGAAGACCCGGGTTATCGCAGGTTTCTGGCAAAGATTGCTGATCCGCTGATGACAAAGTTGGCCCCGGGAGCCCGCGGGCTTGATTTTGGCTGTGGTCCGGGGCCCGCACTGGCCGCCATGTTCGAGGAGGCGGGGTTCCCGATGGCGGTTTACGACCCATTCTTCCGTCCGGCCCGGGAAGCGCTGGCGCAGTCTTATGACTTTGTAACCTGTACCGAGGTGGTGGAGCATCTGCACCAGCCTGCCCGGGTGTTCAGACAGCTGAATACATTGGTAAAGCCCGGAGGCTGGCTGGGTATCATGACCTGTTTCCAGGATGATGATGACCGCTTTGCCCGCTGGCATTACCGCAGGGACCCGACCCACGTGGTGTTTTATCGGGAAGAAACCTTTTATTCTGTCGATTATCGCCTTTACTTTATCTAT
>CAYUNQ010000156.1:1851-5716 GCA_964446185.1 uncultured Marinobacter sp.
TGGCTGGCTGGCCCGGCATTATGGCTGGGAGCTTGAGGTGCCGAGAAAGGATGTGGCGCTTTTCCGAAAACGGGGTTAGGCCCTGGTCAGGGTGCCTCCGCAGGACATTGTGGAATGGCGGGGCATTGCTGCGACGCGTTTTTACCAGGGCCGGGCAGGCTGTCTTTGTTCTGGTTGAAGCGGCCGGGCGCCAGAGTACTGGCACAAGTCAGTGCCTTTTTTGCAGCATCGGCGCAGCCATTCGCAGCCAGGGCATAGGCCAGGTTGTTCCAGCCTTCAGGGGCGTCAGGGAAGCGTTGTATCGCGTGCAGGAAGTGTTCGATGGCTTTGTGCAGTTGCTGCTGCGAATAGGCCAGGTTGCCCAGCGCCATGATTGGGGCGGAATGGTCCGGCCAGTGGGTCGCTGCAGTCTGGTACGCCACGCGGGCGGCGCGGCTGTGGCCGGTGGTTTCCAAGTCATGGGCTGCCCTGAGCCAGGGCAGGGTGTCGGCGGTTGCCGGTAACTGGTCAGGCGGCAGGATTACCATCGCCCACCGGTCAGCCCGGTTCCAGGTCGCATGAAAGGCCTTGTAGGGCATCCGGTAGTGCTGGCGGGTGTCGGTGTTTAGGATCAGCTCCTTTTCCCGGGCGTCGTAGCCCACTACCACGGCAAAGTGCCATTGCGGCCACCAGTTGAAGCGCAGGTTCTGCATTACCAGTACCGGGTTGCCGGCCGCAACTTCCGCCAGTACGGCATCAATTTCCGGTTGCAGTGGATACACCACCATATTGTGGGAGCGCGCCCCGGCAACCATCTCCACCTGCAACGAGCCTTCCCGGCCGGGAATGTACACCAGCTCTTTGAGGATGTCCGGATCGGTGGACAGCCCCTGACTGTTCAGCATGGTGGCCAGCGAGGCCGGACCGCACTGGTACTTTTCCTGGGGATAGAAGGGTACATCTGCGAGCAGGGTGGAAGCAGACTGTTCGCTGCTATTGATTGCTGATGGCTCGGGCCAGGGCGGGGTAGTTGCGCAGCCGGCCAGCAGGACCAGGCCCGCGAGGGCCATCAACCTGCTGAAACCGGCGAGCGTCTTGAGCATGGTTCGGTGGGTTACCGGATACAGTTAATGAACGAGAAGATATCGGTCGCGCACAGCATGTCTGTGATGATGAACACCAGCAGGAACAGGACGATGACACCGACCACCCCTTCACCGGTAGGTGCTTCGGCCAGTTGCTGCTCGAAGTCTGCCAGTTCGGCGGGTGTCAGGTTCTGGATGCGCTCGGCAACCTGGTCTTCACTGACACCAAGCTCTGCGAGCTTTTCTTTCACTTCCTGCTGCTCCAGCATCTCCAGCAGCTGTTGCCGGTCGATGTCGGTCTGTTGTTGCTGGATCAGCTCACCGGTGCCCACCATGCCGGCGTGGGCAGAAACGGAGAAGGTGGTGGCAAAGGCCATCAGCAGGGCCATCACCAGAGAAAACTGCTTGGTGTAACGTCGCATGGCGTTCATGACAGACTCCTTTCTCAGTTGTTTACAAAGACACTAGTTTGAACTGTGTCGCTGTTCAACATACAAAACGTTCACCAGGAAGAAAGGGTTCCTCAGAAAGTGGAAAGCCCGGTGGCTTCCATCGCGCGGTATTGCCAGTAACGGAGCCTGGATGCTTCCTGCCACCTTGCCCACGGCAGGCTGAGTACCGGGTTGCTGTCCGGGCCGTGGTTCCAGTGCAGCTCAAAGTAATCAGTCGCCTTAGTGGCAACGGGGTTGTCGGCCGGGAGCTGCACCCATGCGTTGGATTCCAGGTTCAGGTCGTCCAGGTTGCGCCGGGTGAAGTTGGCAGAGCCCAGCAGCATTTCCTGTTGGCCATCGCTACGGGTTCGGATCAGCAGCTTGCTGTGGCACTGCTCCCCGTGGGTGTTACACCAGCGTACAGCAACTCCTGCCTGGTTCAGCTCGTTAGCCACCGGGCGGTTGGGAATGCCGTTCTTCTCGTGGCCGAAGGCGTCTTTGTTGGCATCCAGCAACAGCCGGACGCTCACGCCCCGTTGCTGAGCGGATATCAGGGCTTCGATGATGGGGCGGTGGGACAGGTAGAACATGGCCATGTCGAGGCTTTCTCCGGGCTGGCTCTGGTCAATCATCGCCAGGGCCTTGTCCCGGATGGCGGATTCGGTGAGTACCTGAATGCTGCTGCCGGATTCCTGATGTTCGCCGGCCATGGCCTCCAATGTGTTGATCCAACGGTCAATTGTGGTGGTATCTGCGCCGGACAGCTGCATAACCGCGCGTTCGCTGCGAACCACATCGGTGACTGCCGGGCCATTGAAGGCCAGGGCGGTGTTGCTGTGCCGGCTGCTGCCATCGTGGGGGTTGGCGGAAGTGATCACGGCACGGAAGCGATCTCCCTCATCGGCAACCAGTACCTTGCGATGGTTGGCCTTGAAGTTGGGCAGCGCCAGGTAGCTGCGAACGGTGGCGCGCTCCGTGCCCAGTGCGTTGGGCAGCCAGCCACCATCGGGGTTGTTGCCCAGCCACTGGCAGCAGAGCCGCCATAATGATGACCAGGCCGGATTGCTGTCCCGCAGGGATTCCAGCCGGGTGATGACCAGTTGAATGCCGGCATTTTCGAGGGCTTCGAACAGTGTCGATCGGGTGCCGCCGTAGAAGGTGTTAAGCGGGTCTGTGATGACCACAATGTCGATGCCGGGCTGCGATTGCTTTCGGGTAATCAGCGCATCGACGGTCTGCTGTGCCAGGGGCCGTAATCCCTTGTCTTCGGGGCCGGTGCTGTTGAACAGGAACATATCCAGCAGGATGAATGTTTCGGCCTGCCCGATCAGCCGGAACATCTCGTCGAAAATTTCGTGGTCCAGTTCGGAGCGGCCATCAGGGAAGTGCAGGGTGGTGTCGGTCAGCAGTTCAGGCGCTTCGAGGGGCAGAACATCGCCCTGGTAGGCAAGGCCGGCCGGCAAGGGCTTGTAGCTGTGCCATAGCCCGAGGCTGACCAGGATCAATATCAGCGCTGTGGCGAGTAACTTCATTGTCATGGCAGCATCATTCCTTTGAGTGTGGGGCGCCCGGCTCAGGTTTCGCTGTGCCGGAGGATCCGTTCCGAAAACAGTTGTAGCAGGCGGGCTGCGTCTTCGGCCGGTTGCACCGAGGCCATCAACCCATTGGCATCCAGCCCTTCGGCCTGAAGGTCAGGGTACTGGACTTCCAGATAGGCCTTCATGATGTGTTCGGTGAACTCGGGGTGAAACTGCACACCCCAGGCGTTGTCACCAACCCGGAAAGCCTGGTGCGGTTCGAAGTCGGATTCGCCCAGCAAAACAGCGCCAGGAGGGAGCTCCAGCACAGATTGCTTGTGAGTCAGCTGCGCCGGAAAGGTTTGCGGAAGCTGGCTGAACAGAGGATCGCTCTGTGCAGCAGCAAACAGGCGAACCTGCCGGGTGCCGGTTTCCCGTCCTTTGGGATGGTAATCCACCTTGCCGCCCATGGCATGTGCCAGGAGTTGATGGCCGTAGCAGACACCCAGAAGCGGAACATTGGCCTCTACTGCCTGGCGCACCCAGTTGGCTGCTTGTTCGCTCCAGGGTTCCCGGTTACTGACCATGGCCGGCGAGCCGGTGATAACGATGCCTTGCCAGTCCGAGGGGTGGCCCGGAGGCGAAGCACGGGTTACGTCGACGACTGTCAGTTGCAACTGGCTGGACAAGCCACGGATAAACCAGGCGTCAAAGTCTCCGAACTGGGCTTTGATTTGCGGATAGGTGCTCCCGGTTTTCAGGATAACCACCCGAGGGGCCTGGGTGTCGTCTGTACCAGCCATACTGCGCTCCGATGACAGCTAAACGGGAGAGGGTTATTCCTCTTCCGGAA
>CAYUNQ010000157.1:0-5606 GCA_964446185.1 uncultured Marinobacter sp.
AAGCCGCATTGTAGACTGTTGCGTATTGTGACGATAACCAAGTTGCTTCAACCCAAAGAAGGAAGACGCTTTGTCTATCAAATTGACTGAGTTCAGCCACGGGGCTGGCTGTGGCTGTAAGATTGCGCCGGATGTGCTGGACCGGATTCTGCACACGGATATGCCGGATTTTCATGACCCGAAATTGCTGGTGGGTAATAGCAGCCGGGATGATGCGGCGGTGGTGGATATCGGTAACGGGATTGGCGTGATCAGCACCACCGATTTCTTCATGCCGGTGGTGGATGACCCTTACGATTTTGGGCGGATTTCAGCGGCGAATGCCATCAGTGATGTGTATGCCATGGGCGGCAAGCCGGTGATGGCAATTGCGATTCTGGGCTGGCCGGTGAATGAGCTGGCGCCGGAGATTGCAGCGAAGGTGATTGATGGTGGCCGTGCGGTGTGCGCCGAGGCGGGGATCGCCCTGGCCGGTGGCCACAGTATTGATTCGCCGGAGCCGATTTTCGGCCTGGCGGTGACGGGCCAGGTAGCGGTTGATCGCATCATCCGCAACGACACCGCCAAGGCGGGCGACCTGCTGTATCTGACCAAGCCGCTGGGCGTGGGCATTCTGACCAGTGCCTCCAAGAAGGGCAAGGTAACGCCGGAAGACCTGGCCGTGGCGGTGCAGAACATGTCTACCCTGAACAAGGTGGGTGAGGTGTTCGCTCAGGTAGACGGCGTGAATGCCATGACGGATGTCACCGGTTTCGGCCTGGCGGGCCACCTGCTGGAAATCTGTCGGGGCAGTGGCCTGAAGGCCACGGTCAGCCGCAAGGCGATTCCAACCCTGCCAAACCTGCAGCCGTACATTGATGCCGACTGCATTCCGGGCGGTACCCACCGCAACGCCGCAGCGTTCGGCAAGGCGATCTCCGGCATGACTGAAGCCGACAAGCTGCTGTTCTGCGATCCGCAAACCAGTGGCGGCCTGATGGTGAGCGTGGCCGAAAGCAGCCGCGAAGCCTTCGAAGCCATCGCCCGTGAACAGGGGCTGGAGCTTCAGCCGCTGGGTCGCCTGGACGCAGCCGGTTCTGAAGAAAGCCTGGCGTTCATCGAAGACTGATCATGTATTCGGGGTCAGACCCCGAATACATTTGGTGGGTCAAAATGTACCGGGGGTCTGACCCCCATGGAAGGTCAGGGGCAGGTGGTTGAAGCCGCCGGTGGGGAACATGGCGCGTTCTGGCTGGCTGCCTTCTGGGATCTCCACAGTCTCTATCTGCTTCAGGAATTCCTCCATAAACACCCGCAGTTCCATCCGGGCCAGGGGTGCGCCCGGGCATACGTGGATGCCGGCGCCGTAGAGCAGGTTTTTGCTGGCGTTCTGGTGTGGGCAGTAGTGGTCTGGTTCGCCGAATTCGGCTTCGTCCCGGTTGGCGGAGGCCCAGAGGATGGTGATCTTTTCTCCAGCCGGAATGGTGTGGCCGCCAATTTCGACTTCGCGGGTGGTTACCCGGCGGTTGGAGATCAGTGGGGCGTCCATGCGCAGGATTTCGTCGATGGCTTCTGGCAGCTGTTCCGGCGCGGCTTTCAGGTCGGCCAGTAATTCCGGGTGCCGGGCGAGGTAGTTCAGCAGTATGGATACGGAGGCGGAGATGGTGGCCAGTTCGCCCACCGTCCAGTTGCGCATCAGGCTGACCAGCTCGTCGTCGGTCATGGGCTTGCCATTCACCTGCTCCCGCATCAACGAGGTGGTGACGTCATTCGGTGCATGGTCGCCAGCCTGGCGGCGGGTATCCAGCATGTCGGTAATGTAGCCGTCGAATTCCCGGGCTACTGCAGCCATGGCGTCCCGATCCCGGGCGAGGGTGGCGCGGTGGTTCTTGCGTACCCATTCCGCCAACGGCTCGTGCAGGCGCTCGGGCCAGCCCATAAAAGCACACTGGATATGCAGGGCGAAGGGGCGGCTGAGGGCATCGACCACATCCACGGCCTCCCCCTTGGCCAACTCACTCACCAGTCCACGGGCAATCTCACGACACACCGGTTCGAACCGGGCCATGGGCTCGGGCGCGAAATAGGGTTCGATCACTTTGCGGTAGGGGGTGTGCTCGGGCGGGTCCATGCCGTTGGGTACGGATAGGTGGGCTGAGACGGCGTTGCTGAAGGTATTGTGGTCTTCCAGTACCGCCATAACGTCTGCATGACGGAACAGTGTCCATTGCTGGTAATCGCTCCAGGCCACCGGGCAACGCTCGCGCATGGTGTCATAAGCGCGGATCTGGTCTTTCTGTACGCTGGCGGATCTGGGGTCCCAGTCTTCGTGGCGCGGTTCGGTCATACGGCCTCCTGATAGTCTCGTTAGCTTGCTTTCAGACTAGCACCGGAGGCCGTTGGCCATTTGGAGAAATGTCAATTTATGACATTTGTAAAGGAAACTCCTTATGCGTTACGAGTAACGCTGACCACACGAAGGTGAATCGGCTTGCGGCCTTTCATGGGCCATTCAATGCGGTCACCAATGCTCAGGCCGAGCATGGCGGCACCGGCTGGCGCAAGGATGGATACCTTGTGGGCGGAATCGCCTACTTCGTGCGGGTATACCAGCATCATTTCCTGCTCTTTGCCGCTGTCTTCGTCTACAAAGCGGACCAGGGAATTCATGGTGACAACGCCTTCAGGCATTTCCGCCAGGGGCTTGAGGTCTGCGCGGCTGAGCTCGTCTTCGAGGCCATCGGCCACGTCGGATTGGCCGGCCATGCGCTCCAGCAGGGTGCTCAGGCGGTTGTAATCTTCTTCAGCAACGATGATTGAAGGTAATTCAGACATAGGAATCTCCGGAAAATGTTTTCAAAAAGAGTTTGGTTGTAAGCGCTGAATCCGGAAAGGTTTAAAGTGGATTCAGCGAAATCAGAGACGGATAACAGCCCTGCCGGTGTTCGCAGAGGAAGACCGCAGTGCCAAAGAGGGTGTGTGAATGCAGGAAATCAGGCTGTTCACGTTGTTCGCATTGTACCGTTATAGGATGCTATAGGCTGAATCTAACCCCCGGGGAGCAAAATGGCAATGGTTAAAAGAGTGAAGTTATGCCAGTAGTTGTACAGGCTTTGTTTCCGGTTTTTGTATTAATCATGCTGGGCCATGTTTTACGGCGGCTTAATTTCCCGGGCGGGGATTTCTGGCCCCAGGCAGAGCGGTTCACCTATTACATTCTTTTTCCGGCCATGCTGGTGTTCAAACTGGGGCAGGCCAGTTTGCCGGCCTCGGCCTATGCCGACATTGCGCTGCTGATCGTGGCTATGCTGGTGGCGATGAGTGTGGTGCTGGTGGCGATTCAGCTGTTCTGGCGCTGGAGCGGGCCGGTGTTTTCTTCGGTGTATCAGGGGGCTATTCGCTTTAACTCCTATGTGGGGCTGGCAGCGGGCGGCATGTTGCTTGGGGATGACGGGCTGTCGCTGACGGCCATTGCGGTGGCCATTATGGTGCCACTGCTGAATTTGCTGTGCATCCTGATGTTTTCGCTGGTGGCCGGACAAGACAAGATCAGCGTGGTGCAGGTGTTGCGGGCCATTGTGACCAACCCGCTGATTGTGGGTTCGGTGCTGGGTGTGTTGTGGAGTTATTTCCAGATTGGTTTCCACCCGTTGCTGGCGGGCATTCTGGAACCTCTGAGTAACCTGGCCCTGCCCATGGGCTTGATGACGGTGGGCGCGGGCTTGCAGTTGAGTGCCTTGCGGGGTGCCTCGGCGCCTTTTCTGGTGTCTTCAGGGCTCAAGTTGCTGGCGTTCCCGGCTATGGTGGTGGTGCTGGCCTGGGTGTTGGGGCTGAGCGGCTTGCTGGTGCAGGTGGCGGTGTTGCTGGCAGCGCTGCCCACCGCCACCTCGGCCTACATCCTGGCGCGCCAGCTGGGGGGCGATGCGCCGCTGATGGCGGGAATCATCAGCGGGCAAACCTTACTGGCGATGGTCACGATTCCGTTAGTGCTCAGCCTGTTCTGGTAGGCACTGCAGCACGGCATCGGCAATGGACTGCTGGAACTTGACGTAGCCTTGCACATCCGGCTCGATATCGGTGGCCAGTGGGTCCCAGGTGCTGAAGGTTACGTTCAGGCCTTCGGTGATGGAGCGCCACCACTGCCGGTTGAACTGGGGTTCGGTCAGCAAGCAGGGCTGGCTGGCCTGGCGCAGCTTCTCCTGCACTTCGGCAATGTGCCGTGCGCCGGGCGCCAGTTCCGGGTTCAGGGTGAGCACGCCGTCCAGTTGCAGCTCATAGTGTTCGGCAAAGCGCTCGAAGGCGCTGTGGTAGGCGAACAGGCTGATGTTCTGAACTGGCGCCAGGCTGGCTTTGATTTCCTGTTCTGCTGCATTCAGGTCTTGCTCGAACCGGGCCAGGTTGGCGTTCAGCTCGTCTTTATTCATACCGTCCAGCGTGACCAGCCTGGCGTGGATGCTTCGCGCCATCTCCAGGGCCAGTTGCGGGTCTATCCAGGTGTGCGGGTCTTCGCCGTCTCCGTGGTCATGGTGGTGGCCATGGTCATGGTGGTGATTGTGATGATCGTGGTCACTATGTTCTTCTTCGTGATGCTCATCTTCGCCTTCCGGTACTTCGGTAAAGGCCACCACCCGGCCTTCAAATTCGCTACCGCTCAGCAGTCGGCTGAGGAAGGTTTCCATTTCCGGCCCTACCCAGAAGATGGCGTCGGCCTGTTCCAGTGCCCGCCGTTGCGACGGTTTCATGGTGTAGTTGTGGGGGCTGGACCCGGCAGGCACCAGGCTTGATACCTGCACGCTGTCACCAGCAACCGCTTTTACCAGCAGTTCCAGTGGCTTGATGGAGGTGACAACGTTGGCGGCAGAGGCCGGAAAGGCAGCCACGGCGGTGGCCAGGCCAAGGGCCAGGTGGGTTTTGCTGAGTTTCATGGTGCTGAATCCTGATGATGTCCTGAAACGTTATAATATTACATTACGTGCAGCATGTGCAAAGGGGATCATGCGAAACCGCCGGAGGGCCGCTATAATGCGCCCTTTATAAATCGGCCACTTATTTTCAGGATGGTTTCATGACAGTACGCACCCGAATTGCCCCGTCGCCCACCGGCGACCCACACGTTGGTACCGCCTACGTGGCCCTGTTTAATCTGTGCTTTGCTCGCCAGCACGGTGGTCAATTCATTCTGCGCATTGAAGACACCGACCAGGCCCGAAGCACGGCTGAATCCGAGCAGGATATTCTGAAGGCGCTGCGCTGGCTCGGCCTGAACTGGGACGAAGGCCCCGATGTGGGCGGCCCCCATGGCCCTTATCGCCAGTCTGAGCGTAAGCACATGTACGGCCAGTACGCGGAAGACCTGGTTACTGCCGGCCATGCGTTCTATTGCTTCCGTACGCCGGAAGAGCTGGATGTGATTCGCGAAGAGCGCAAGGCCCAGGGCCTGAACCCGGGTATCAAGGGTGACCTGGAGCTGCCGGAAGACGAAGTGAAGCGCCGCCTGGATGCCGGCGAGTCTTATGTTATCCGCATGAAGGTGCCGGACGAAGGTGTGTGCGAGATCCAGGACATGCTCCGTGGCACCATCGAAATCGACTGGGCCCAGGTAGATTGCCAGATTCTGCTGAAATCCG